>DASXLG010000277.1 GCA_036496425.1 Terriglobia bacterium
CTGACGACCGGAGTCTCTTCTTCTGCAGGTTGTTTATGTTTGGACCTCCGTTCGATGAATACGGAATGGTGATCGATCAGGTCATCCAGTGACAGACAGGTGTCGATGAATGCCTCCACGGCATCCAGTCCGTATCTGTCGATGTACTTCCGGATTTTCGTGGCGTGATTCGCCATCGTGTCCATCATTTTGCGATTGGTCTTCGAGAACCAGATGTTGTTCTTGAAGAAATCACAATGGCCGTAGACGTGGGCCATGACGATTTTCTGGTCGACGAGATGGTTGCACTCGAGCAGGTAGGCATAGCACGGGTCGTTGTTGATGACCATCTCGTAAATCTTGTGCAGGCCGTAGGCGTAGCTCTTGTTCAGCCGCTCGTACTCCATTCCGAATTTCCAATGGGGGTAACGATTTGGAAATCCGCCGTAGGCGGCGACCATGTTCATTTCCTCGAAATCGAGGATTTCGAAGAATGTCTCGTAGAAGTCGAGTCCGTATTCGCGCGCGTGCACCTCGATTTCCTGATTGAGACGCGTCAGTTCCGGTGTCAGGCTTTGCCTTCGGGATTGAACGGTGATCGACATAATGTGGCTACTTGCCCTTTCCCAGGAAATCCTTGATCGATTGGTAAATGTCGTCTTTGTTCTCGATCCGCGACAGGACCATGTTGTCGATGTCCTGTATGTTGTTTTCCAGCTCGCGGATGAACTGTCCGCTTCCGTATGTGCTCTCGACCTGGCCGTAGCCAAATAAGTTAACCTTGGGGAGAAGGTCTATCTTCAGAAGATGGATACAGCGGTCGGTGTCCCCGCCCGACCAGTTGTCGCCGTCGGAAAAATGGAAGACATAGACATTCCACAGTTCCTGCGGGTATTCGTCCTCGATGATCTTGTTGCACAGTTCGTATGCCGATGAGATGACCGTTCCGCCGCTCTCCCGGGTATGGAAAAAGGTTTCCTTGTCGACTTCCTGCGCGACCGCGTCATGGATGATGTATCGGGTGACCACGCCGTTGTAGTTCGTCTGGATCCAGGTATCGATCCAGAACGACTCGACGCGCACGATTTCTTTCTGCTCGTCGCCCATCGAGCCCGAGACGTCCATCATGTAAAGGATGAGCGCGTTGCTCTCCGGCTTCTGCTTGGTTTTCCAGGAGAGATAGCGCTTATCCTCGTGGATCGGCACGATGTACGGGTTCAGCGGATCGTAAGTGCCGGCCGTGATCTGGCGTTTGAGCGCTTCCTTGTAGGTGCGCTTGAAATGACGCAGTGATTCGGGGCCAACCTTGGAAACCTGCGAATAATGGTCGCGTTCGGTCCGGATGCGGGCGCTGCCTTTGGGCCGGATGCGCGGCAGTTCGAGCTCCTCCGCAAGAATTTGCGCGAGCTCCTCCATCGTGAGATCGACTTCGAGGATGTGGCCGCCCGGGGCGTTGCCGGCTTTTCCGCTGCCGTCCTCGTCGACGTCGCCTGGTGCCAGCGGAGTGCCGGGCTCGCCTTCCCCCTGGCCGACGCCGCCGGTATTCCGGCGGCCGAAGCGGAAGTTCGGCATTTCGATCTGCGGGATCGGAATGCTGACGAAATCCTTTCCCTTCTTGCCGATCAGCTCGCCCTGTGAGATGTACTTCTTCAGGTCTTGCTTGATCTTGCCCCGGACGATCTGCCGGAACCGGAGATAATCCTGCTCAATATTGAGAATCACGGGGCTACCCTATTCCTTGGCATCTCCTCGGGCGAAGATGCTTGCGACGTAATTCAAAACGTCTGTGGCGCAGACGTCGCAATACGCATAGTTCTTGATCAGACGGCTCTTCACCACATCGATCTTTTCCTGCGTTTCCTTATCGACCACATTTGAAACCAGACTGGTGAGCTTGATCGAATCCTTGCGGTCTTCGAACAGCTTCAGCTCCAGAGCCTTGTACAGCCGTTCATTCGTCCTGTAATTGAAGTGCTTGCCTTCGATGGCCAGGGCGCCGATGTAGTTCATGATCTCGCGGCGGAAGTCGTCCTTCCGGCTTTCCGGAATGTCGATCTTCTCTTCGATCGATCGCATCAGGCGCTCATCCGGCTCCTCATCCTGCCCGGTGTACTTGTTCTTGACGCGTTCCTTCTGCGTGTAGGCCTTTACGTTGTCGATATAGTTCGAGCACAGCCTCGAAATGGCTTCCTCGTCCGCCGAGATCGCCCGCTGCACCTCGTTCTTCACGATGTCCTCGTACTCGTGTTTGACGACGGAGAGCAGCTCCCGGAAGTTCTTCCGCTGCTCGTCGGACTTGATGAGCGAATGATGGCGCAGGCCGTTCTCGAGTTCGTTCAGGACCATGAACGGGTTCACGCAGCCGGCGAACTGTTCGTTGACCAACGCGTTCGAGATCTTGTCCTGGATGTAGCGCGGCGAGATGCCGTCCATGCCTTCGCGGCTGGCTTCGCGCTGCAGTTCTTTGACGGAATCTTCGGTGTATCCCGGCAGCGTCTTCCCGTCATACAGCTTGAGTTTCTGGAGCAGCGTGAGGTTCGCCTTCTTCGGCGTTTCCAGCCGGGTCAGGACCGCCCACATGGACGCCATCTCGACCGTGTGCGGAGCGATATGCTTGCCGCGGATCCTTTCGGCGTTGTAGTCCTTTTCGTAGACCTTGATCTCGTCGCCGAGCTTGGTGATGTAAGGAATATCGATTTTCACGGTGCGGTCGCGGAGCGCTTCCATGAACTCGTTGTTCTGGAGTTTGCGATACTCGGGCTCGTTGGTATGACCGATGATGACTTCGTCGATATCGGTCTGGGGGAACTTCTTCGGTTTGATCTTGTGTTCCTGGCTGGCGCCGAGCAGATCATAAAGGAACGCGACTTCGAGCTTCAAAACTTCGATGAATTCAATGATGCCGCGGTTGGCGACATTGAATTCACCGTCGAAGTTGAAGGCCCGGGCGTCGGAATCGGAACCGTAGATGGCGATCTTCCGGTAATTGATGTCGCCGGTGAGTTCGGTTGAATCCTGGTTCTTCTCGTCCTTGGGCTGGAAGGTGCCGATCCCGTTCCGGTCCTTTTCGGACAAAACCAGGCGGCGAACCTTCACATGGTCCATGACCTTGAACCAGTCGCCTTTGTAGCGCCGCGTCAGCTCGCGATACATCTGGCGGCAGGCGGGGCAGAGATCGCCTTCAATCTGGATCTGGAAGCCCGGTTCGCTGCTGTTGCGCATCAATTCGTCGATCAGCTTGCCACGCTGATCGACAGGTATCAGGTGAAGCGGCTCTTCGCGCATCGGGCACGGCAGTTCATCGTTGACCAGGGCGAAGACTTCCTTCTCGACGTCGTTCGCGATGTTGGTCCACGTGAAGGTATACATGGCGCCTTCCGGCTTGCGCGAGTACTCCTCGAGACCCTTCTTCAGGAGGCGGACCATTGTGCTTTTCGCGCTCCCGACCGGACCATGCAGCAGAATAACGCGGCGTTCCGTTCCGTAGTTACGGGAGGCCGACTTGAAGATGTCGACCAGGTGCGTCAGGCTCTGTTCAATTCCGTAAACGGCGTCCCGGCCGTCGTGCGCGTAGTCCTTGAAGAAGCGATATCGTGTGATCTTCTTCTTGTGCTCGACGTATTCCTCCACGCCATGCGAGACAATCATGTCGTAGATCCGCTGGAATGCGTTCCGCGTCACCCTCGGGCTATCCTGAACGAGCCGGAGATAATCCTCTAAGGACCCTTCCCAATTCAGTTCCTGATATTCCTGGGCACTCTGAAGGTTTTCGATCGCGCTGAGAATATTTATGGTTCCTGCCTGGTCTTGCATACATTTCACCTATTAATCTGCCAACAAAAAATCGGAAGAAACCCTGAAGCCGAAAAACTAGAGCCCCGGACCGCTTCCGATCACCTGGTTTTCAAAAGTCCTGTCTGATTTGATGATCCTACTATAAATCATCGGCAGACAGTTCAGGTCCAATACCATTTGATGTGCTATCGTGCAAAAGGAAAGCGACGATTTCATGCCATCTCCATTACCACTCATTGCCATCATTGGACGACCGAACATCGGCAAATCCACTATATTCAATCGCCTTATCGGCGAGCGCCGCAGCATCGTCACCGACGAGCCCGGCATCACAAGGGATCGAATCTACGGAACTGTCGATTGGCACGGCCGTTCCTACGAAATTGTCGATACCGGCGGCATCGTTCCCGGCGAAGAAACCGAGATCCCCGTCCGCATCTTCGAGCAGGCGCAAATTGCTATCGAGAACGCCGCTCTCATCTTTCTCATCGTGGATGGCCGGACCAGCATTACATCCCCAGATCTGGAACTCGCCCGGCTTCTACGCCGTACGGGCAAGCCCCTCTTCCTCGTAGTCAATAAAATCGATTCGGCAAAGCAGGCGTCCGACGTGTCCGAGTTCTATCGCCTTGGCATCGACCATGTCTTTCCAATTTCAGCCGAACATGGCCGCGGGATCACCGAACTATTGGACGAGGTTGCAATTTCAATACCAGCCCCTGAAGAGACCGAAGACGACGCTTCAGGCGAGATCCGGGTCGCCATTATCGGCCGGCCGAATGTGGGTAAGTCCACGCTGCTCAACAAGCTGGTTGGCGAGGAACGGGCCATGGTGTCGCCCATCGCCGGTACCACCCGGGATGCGGTGGACAGTGTGGTCCGGCATGAGGATCTGACCATCCGTTTCGTGGATACAGCTGGAATTCGACGAAAAGGGAAGACCGAGCTCCGGGCTGAAAAGCTCAGCGTGGTCATGGCCCGCCGTCACCTCGAGCGCAGCGATGTCGCCATTCTCGTGATCGACGGGGTGGAGGGCGTGACGGCCCTCGACGCTCACATTGGCGGCTATGCCCACGAAGCGGGAAGATCGGTGATCATCGCCGTCAATAAATGGGACGCCGTCCAGAAAAACTATCGTGTTACGGCCGATTACGAGACCGAGATCCGGGAGAAACTGAAGTTTCTATCCTTTGCGCCCATCGTCTTCATCTCTGCCAAGACCGGACAGCGCGTCCAGAGACTATATGGAGCGATCAATGAGGTTCATAAGGCAAGGTTTGTCCGGATTGCAACCCGGGATTTGAACGAGTTCCTGAAGCAGGAGACGCTCTCCCGCGGCGGCCTGCCTTCGGATGTCAAAATCCGATATATCGCCCAGGTCAAGGTCGATCCGCCGACTTTCGTCATGTTTTCCAACAAACTGAAGAAACTGCACTTCTCGTTCGAGCGCTTCATCGAAAACCGCATCCGCGAGCGATTTCCATTCCCGGGAACGCCGATTATAATCAAGCAGCGGTTGAAAAATGCCGACGCCCGAAATCCCCGATAAGCTTTTCTTCAAGATCAGTGACGTGTGCGACATCGTCGGTGTTGAGCCTTACGTCCTCCGCTTCTGGGAAACCGAATTCCCCGGCCTTGCCCCCGAAAAATCCAAAGCCGGCCACCGCGTATATAAAAGGAAGGACGTCGAGAATATTCTGCGGGTGAAGGAACTTCTGTACGATCGCGGATTCACGATCGCCGGCGCCCGTAAACAGCTGTCGAAGGCACGCGGTACCAGAAAACAGAATCGCGACGAGGTGCTGCTCCGGGTCCGCAACGAGCTGCGGGACATCTTGACTTTGCTCCAGCGGAAAACCTAAAGTGGACGCATCGGGACGTAGCGCAGCCTGGTAGCGCACACGCTTGGGGTGCGTGTGGTCGGAGGTTCAAATCCTCTCGTCCCGACTGGGGGAAATTAGCCACAAAAGGCACAAAAGGAAACATTCTTTTTGTGCTTTTTGTGGCTAATTTCTTTTTATGGTGTCGACGTTGGTTGTCTTGAAGGTGGATTCTACGGCATCGGCGTTCGCCGGATGTTCCACCGCGACCAGGATCTTGCCCTGCGAAACTGCCACATCGTATACTCGGGATTCCACTGTGGGCAACTTGGTCATAATGAGCAGGCTGACCACCGTGGCCAGGATGGCGCCGAGCATCGTCAGCTCGAACATAATAATAATGTTGGGCCACCAGGCGATGATCGGCATGCCGCCCGTCACCAGCGGCCAGAATGTTTCGGTGATAAGCGCCAGCCCCAGGCCGGTGCCCAGCCCGATGATTCCGCCGCCGGCCGCTATCCAGAACAGCCACGTCTGTTTGTAACGATGGCTGAATTCGTATTCTTCGTGAGGTTGCGATGCGATCACCGTGATGGATCGGTCCGCGACTCCGGAGCGGCGCAATTCATCGACGGCGAACTGCGCCGAGTCCGGATCCGAATAGAGACCGTAGATCGCCTTCATGGCCGGGCCCTCCACAGTGCGCGCTGCTCCTCATCCTCCGCGGCAGTGATCATATGCGGCCGGCCGTGGCCGCCGACCTTCAGTTCCCAGATCGAAATCATCGGCACCACTTTCGCGAAGAGCGCATAAAGAAGGACCATGGCCGCGAAGGTTGCGGCCGTGATCAGAATTTCGACCGGTTGCGGCCGGTACGAGCCCCAGGAGTAGGGCAGGAACTTGGTTCCCAGTGAGGGCACGACGATCAGAAAGCGTTCGAGCCACATACCGACCACGATCGTGGATGACGCGATCACGCACCCGGTTATCGTCCGCAGCTTCTTTATCGAGAGAATCGGGAAGGGAATCACGAAGTTGCAGATCACCATCGTCCAGAAAAGCGGTGAGTACGAGCCGCTCTGCGTCTCCCAGAAGACGGCCATTTCCGCCGACGAGTTGCCGTACCATACCGTGAGCCGCTCGATGAAAGTGAAGTAGCCCCAGAGCAGGGTCATCATCAACAGCAGTTTCCCGAGATTTTCGAAGTGTACCGGGTGGAGATAATCCTCGAGGTGCAGGACTTTGCGCAGCACCGCCATGGCGATGATCAGCCCCGCGATTCCGCTGAAGATCGCGCCGGCCACGAAGTAAGGGCCGAAAACCGTCGAATGCCACATCGGAACCGGCGACATCGAGAAATCGAACGACACGATGGTGTGAACCGAGATCGCCACCGGCACGATCGCGATCGCCATGATCTGCATCGCCGCTTCCAACCGGTGCCATTGTTTCGTCGTGCCCTGCCAGCCGAGAGCAAGCACGCCGTAGACTCTCTTGCGCCAGCCTGTCAACTGGTCGCGCAGCAATGCGAAATCAGGGATCGTCGGAAGATACAGGAACAGCGTGCTGCCGGTCAGGTATGTGGAAATGGCGAAGAAATCCCACGCCAGCGGCGAGCGCAGATTCGGCCAGATCTCCCGTTCGCTCGGATAGGGGATCAACCAGAAGAACAGCCACGGCCGGCCGAGATGGATGATCGGGAACATCGCGCCGATCATCAGTGCGAATACGGTAATGACTTCAGCACAGCGCGTGACGGGGCGCCGCCACGTCGCGTTGACCAGACGAAGGATGGCGGAGATGAGCGTCCCCGCGTGGCTGATGCCGATCCAGAAAACGAAGTTCGTGATGTAGAAGGCCCAGAATATCGGCCACCGGATGCCTGCAACGCCGATGCCGTACCACATCTGATAGATCCATGCCGCGCCGCCGCACAGGACAATCGTGCCAAGAAATGCGACAAGGAGGTAAAACCAGACCGTCGTCCGCTGCAACGGCCGCAGCAGATCCGCATTGATCTTTTGTTCTTCTTGAAGCGTCATCAGTACTCTTTTTTCAGATACGTCACCTTCGGCTGCGTCCCGAGGTCATCCATCAATTTCGTGCCTCTCGACGACCTCGACAGCATTGAAACCGCGCTCTCCGGATCATTCAAATCTCCGAATACCAGCGCCGATGTCGGGCACGACTGTACGCATGCCGGCTTGATTTCACCGTCGCGCAGTTCCCGGCCTTCCGCCTTTGCCTGGTCTTTTCCAGCCGAGATCCGCTGCGTGCAGAACGTGCACTTCTCCACTACCCCAACTTCCCGCACCGAGACATCCGGATTCAGCGGTAGGTCTAACGGCCTGTCCCACACCGGATTTCCGAAATTGAAGAACCTGACGTTATACGGGCACGCATTCGCGCAGTAGCGCGTGCCGATGCACCGGTTGTAAATCTGCGCGTTTAAACCTTCCTCTGAATGATGGCTCGCATATGTCGGGCACACCGGCTCACACGGCGCCGCGTCGCACTGCTGGCACATCACCGGTCGGAACTTGACGCGGACGTCAGGGAAGTCCCCTTCGTAGTACCGCTCCACGCGAATCCACGCGATGCTGCGGCCCTTTGCGGACTCCTCGGGTCCTGCGATGCGGACATTGTTTTCCGTGCGGCATGCCGTCACACAGGCTTCGCAGCCCGTGCAGCGGTCCAGATCCACCGCCATTCCCCATCGATGTGTCATTTTGTATACTCGCTGCGCGCTGCCGCGCTTGCATTCGCTCCGCTCATCTTATCTATGCATCCCCTCGGGCGGATAATCCCTCAACGATCCGGCAAACAGAACCAGCCGTCCGTCCGCGTCGGCGGCCTTTGCAATCTTCACGCGCGTCGCCGCCCATGCCAGCGACCCGGTTTCCGGCTCTTTCACGGGAGCGAGAATCTCGATCGGGTTCGCTCCGCGCCCGCTCGCGTACCGTGTGTAGTTTTCATGTCCCTGTCCGACCGGCATCGCGATGACGTCCGGCGCAATTCCCGGCGAAGGAAATGCCGGCACGCGAATCGATCCCTGGCTGGATGTGATCTCGACAAGGTCGCCCTGCCGGATTCCCATCTTGTCCGCCGTCTGCATGTTGATCTCGACCCAACTGCTCCAGATCGCGCTCGACATCGGATCGGGGAGCTCCTGAAGCAGCGGCAAATGCGCCAGCGATCCATCCAGAAACGCGATCGACGGATACGGCAGGAAGTGAAAGCCGTATTGACCGGCATCACCGTCGAATTGCGGCTCCGCATACTTCGCCGCCTGCGCCGGCGCGGGTTTTGGGAGTGGGGAGCGCCCCGCATTTCCACCCGGCTGTTCCTTCACCGCATCCTCAAACTTCTGCCACGGCATATTCAGCGGTTTCGCCAGCTTCTTTGAAACTTCGAGCAGCACATCGCCCGTCGCTCGTGTGTCGTGCAGCGGACGCATTACCGGCGGCGCCATCATCGATACCGCAGTCTTCGCCCCCGACTCGGGAGCCGATTGAACCCACGACTCCAGAAACGAGTGATCCGGCAGGATCAGGTCCGCCATCACGCTGGTTTCGTCGATGAAGTTTCCGAAGCTCACGATATACGGCACCGCCGAAATCGCTTCCTTCACTTTCCAGGCCTTCGGTGACGCGAACACCGGGTTCGCGCCATCGACGAACAAAACCTGGGCACCAGCGCCGATTTCGCCGTTCTTTGCGAAATTGGTTCCTGTCCCCAGGTTGGCCGGTTGAGGCGTGAAGTAGATTCCCCCCGCCGTCTCCACGCTTCCCACCAGGGCATTCAATGCATTGACAGCCAGCGCATTGAACAATCCGTTTGTTTGAGCGACGGCTGCGCCTGCGATGATCGCTACTGCGGGCTTTTGCCCGCTGAATTCTTTCGCGAGTCTTTCGATCCGCGCCGCCGTCACCCCGGTTTTCTTTTCCACTTCCTGCGGCGTGTGATCTGCCAGCCCCGTCATCCAGCCGTCGACAAGAGTTCCGGCGTGCCCCGCATCGGAGGCCTTTCGCGTCCCCTGCTTCATGATCGCATTCGCGATGCCGAGCGCCAGCACGCCTTCGGTTCCGGGCTTCACGGGTACCCATTCGTCCGCGTTTGCGCCGCTCTGCGACATCCGATACTCGACCTGCACGAACTTTCCGCGCATACCCGGCCGGCCCTGGCGCATTTGCCCGTATCCGACGTTCTGGGCGACGGGCGAGTTCCACGTGCCGAGGAAATCTGCGCCGAAGGAAATCACGAACTGCGATTCCGCGAGATCGAGCGTCGGCAGCTGTGCTTTGCCGAAGCTCATTTCGTTGGCGCGGCGGATGACGTCGTTTCCGAAGAATTCGAAGGCCAGCGGCGCCGCAGCCCCGAACCTGTTTGCAAACTCGGCGAGCACCGCGCCGCGCGCCCCGCGTTGCGGCCGGGTCAGGATCGCCAGCGACTTCTGGTTGCCGGCGGCGGCCAGCGCATCGAGTTTTCCGGTCAGTTCCGCCATCGCCTGATCCCAGGTGATCTCTTCGAACTTGCCGTCGCCGCGCGAGCCGGCCCGCTTTAGCGGATGCCCGAGGCGGTCCGGGTGATACGTGACTTCCATTGCCGCCTGCCCGCGGGTGCATAGCTTTCCCTGATTGATCGGATTTTGCGGGTCCCCTTCGAGCTTCTTCGCGAGGCCCATCTTCGTCACGCCGAGCTTGCCGTCGCGAATGACTTCGGCGTCGCCTTCCATGACGCGGACGGTCAGTCCGCAGCCGGCGGAGCACAGCGGGCAGATGCTGGGCTTCCAGACCGCGATTCCGGCAACCAGCCGGTCTTCGGGGATGAAACGGATCAGGTGATATTCCGGATTGCCGCAACTCGCGAGGGTTGCGCTGGTTCCGGTGAGCGCGGAGAACTTAATAAAAGAGCGGCGATTCATATTAATAATGACAGGTCAGGCAGTCGTTCGACGCGGCCTTCTGTTTATGACAACTGATACAAAAATTCATGCTGTGGTCCACTACCCGCTGCGCCACCGTCATCTGAGTCAGATCGCCGTGGCACGTCGCGCAGTCGACCTTCGCGCGGATGTGCGGCGCATGATTGAACCGCACATGGGCTTCCTGGTTGAAACCGTAGACCCGTTGCCACGGTATATCTTCTCCGCGCTTGGCATAGGCTCGCAGCGTCTGGATGCGGGAATCCTTGGGATCCCCGAGATCCTCATGACACGACATGCAGATATTCACGCTCGGAATGCCCGCGCGGGCGCCCTTCTCGGCCCCGAGATGGCAGTCCGTGCATCCGACTCCGATATCGGCCGTATGTATCTTATGAGGGAAATCGATCGGCTGCTGCGGGGTCGTTTTAATGTTTAAGAAATGCCGGACCGCCTCATTGAGGCTGGAGTGCGCCGTCGTGAACTGAGGCGCGCTCCACCGCTTTGCCATGTAAGGATCGACTGTGTTGTTCGAGTATTTCGGGACGTTCGGCTGCGCGCAACCGAAAAGGAGCATTCCCAGAAAGAGAAGGCCGATTAAACTGCGAATGCGCGTGTTCTGCGGCTCGGTAAGACTTGTCTCCACAATTGCCGATAAAAGTTCCGCTCGAGGTTTAATGATTGATCCGCCCTTTTGTTTTTATCGTTATGGGCGAAATGCGGGAACATATATTCAGTACCCGACTCGAAACCGAATCTCGGAAGGTACCACACGCCCGAGAGCGTTGCAACGACACGACACACATCAGTTCTCGTGTTACACTATCTGGGTTTGTCTTTTGTTTGTCTCCCGTCTGTTCTCGGGGCGTGGCTCAGCCTGGTAGAGCGCTTGGTTCGGGACCAAGAGGCCGGAGGTTCGAATCCTCTCGCCCCGATTTTTCCTTCAACACGCGCACGTCTTCCAACAAGAGCCGAATGTCATAGACCGCCGCTACAGGGGATCACGCGAAAAAGTACTGCGACTCGAGGACCTGCCGGATATCGAGGTCTCCCGTTGGCGGCGGGTCCGGCAACTCGAGCCCGGGGTGGGCCTTCCGCTGCTGCCCGATAAAATTCTGCAGGACCGGCTCGGAATAGAGTGCGACGAACTCCTCTCTCAGCACCCGATTCAGCAGGTCCACGTCGCAGGCATGGACGCCGTAGCTGTCGTGAACCATCGCAAAGTGACGCAGTCCCAAGGCATACAGGCGATTGACCGTCCGCATCATGTGAGCCGCGTCCATCGAGTGAACCAGGTGTGCGACGATGCCGTCCATCTGCTTCCTCACGTCGATCTTCCGTTTCTCATCCAGCTGGTGGATCTTGATCATGGCATCCGCCGTAGCCAGGCGCACCTCTCTCGGTACGCGGTTTTCATGGATGACGACAAAACCCGCGGGGGTGACCCAGCTCATCCCGCGGTTCGCCTTCGCGATAATGCCGGCCACGTCGCGAAGCCATTCCATGATGCGGCTCGCCTCCACCACGACTTCGGGAATGCACTCCACCAGTAACTTCGCCAGATACATCGCGCAGTTCTCCGGAACGTTTTCGCACAAATCTTCGAAAATCCTGCGGAGGGTAGCGCCGTAAGGAATCGTCATCGTCGCAGGCTTGGCAAGTTTGCGATTCATGATGGCCAGCAGTTGCCGGGCGAACTCGGCGTTTGGTCCTCTTCCCGCGGCATCGATTGCCATCCGCCCGCAAGCCAGGTCCGATACCTGTTGGTAGATATCCTGCGGCTCTTCAAAAGGCATCAGATTCGTCGCCCGTCCTCCGATCGGATCCAGGCCCATCGCGCTGAGATGCTGATAGCCGTTGCATGAGCCGTCCATACTGATCGGCAGATGCGAGATCATCTCCGGCCCTTCCTCTTTGTAGCGTTTCCACTCGAGGCATGCGCGCAGAAACAGCCACGGGTGGTCGGCCTCCGTCCAGAAGCGATGGGACCGAAGAGGATTGGAGGCGAAGTCCAGAATCTCCGCTTCGTTTTCCCGAACCCAGTCGAGCAGCGTCTTGAAGGAGACCTTCTTGCCTTTCCAATAACAGTTGGCGAGGTGGATACCCAGCCAGTAAGCGCCGCGTTCGCCCAGTGGCTTGCCGTCGGCGTACTCGAGCAGCGCCCGTCCGGCGTCGTCGGACTGTGGATGCATCGTTGGCGGCACAGGGTAGGCACGTCCGCGGTGATCCACCTGCCATGGAAAGTAGAACCGTTCGTCTGGAATGAGCCGCACGGCCTGAGCAAAGCGGAACGCGATGGTTTTTTCGAGCCCTTTTCGTTGTTCCTCTTTCTTCAATGGGAAAAAGGGGAGGCCGGCAGCCCGCGCCTCCTGCTGGAGTTGAAAGATAGTCCCATGAATCCGGTAAGGTGTGTTTTGCATCGCGTTGATGGCCGCGTACACCTGGGACAGGTCTGCCTTTTCGAGATGTTTTTGCGCTTTTTTGCCGGCCTGACGTTTGCAAAACGTCATCGGAATCGTCAGATAGCCGCCGTCCGAAAGCGACGTCCACGGGCGAGGCTCAACGATCATCGCGACATAAATCGGACTGAACAAGTCCAGCGCCTCCGGCGTCTGTTCGGCGATCCAGGCTTCGGCAAATTCCGTCAGCCCGATAGATCGCATTGTCGTTAAGTTTTCGCCGGAACCTTCGAGGCCGCTTTTCAATTCGAAGATCGGCTTACCCTCGAAAACGGCAAATCGGCGGGCCAACGAGACCAGTTTTTCGCCCAGATGATGAGCCCGATTATTGCTTGCCCAGTCGTATGGATCATCGACCAGTGCAGCCCATTCTGCCGCGCGTTTTGCCGCGTTACGGCTCAGGTTGCGGCCCCTCAATAGCCCGGCAACATCCATCGCCCGTTGATTCGCCAGATCGGAGAATCTTTCGATCCGGCAACGCTGGCCGATGTCGTAGGCGATCGGAGTGATGCGCGCAGGAAGGCAAGTCTCATACTCGGTTCGAGTGATCATGTTGAATAGCGTGCCGATTGTGATCAGCGCCATTTGTTCCGCGCTGAGAGACAAAATCGCCAGTCCCCAGGCAGGAAGGGTTTTCTTCGATGTCTTGAGGATCTCCTGTTCGGCGCGGATCGCATCCGCAAGCGACATCAGCACGATCGCCAGCAAATTCCGGTACGGTTTAGTGTCGGTCGCCTCCTGAAATTCCGTGTTCCGGCACCATCGAACGCAGCCGTCGCGCACGGAATCCTGCTCGATCTGACGTTGTCGCTCCCTTTTTTCCATAACTAGCCTTTCGTGTTTGGATGTCGCTGATTATCAGCCAGTTATGGTTTGGAGTCACACCCTTTTTGCGCCTTAGGAAGAGAGAGCGCTGATTTTTAAGGCAATTTCGATTCCAAATTCAAATTTCAAATTTCAGAAAGAGGTGTACCCATGTCCACAAATGAACCCAACACGACGGCTTCCACGCCGTCAACCCCGGCTGCGGCCACAACGTCGGCAACAACGACGTCCACTCCGCCGCCGGCGCCCACAACCAAGAAGCCCGCATCGCTCAGGGCGATCAAGGGCTTCGGAACGCTCGATCCGAACACGCTGGCCAATACGGCGCATCTGGTGGCGAAGGGAATCGGTGGTAATCCGATGTATTTCCCGAACCCGCCGATCGACCCGAATGCGCTGGATGAGTCGGGCAACACATTGACTGAAGCGGTCATCGCCGCCATGGATGGTGGTAAGACTGCGAAGGCAGTGGTGAAGCAGCAACGTAAGCTGGTCGTTCAAGATCTCAACCTGCTTGCGGTGTTTGTCGAGAATGTTTCCAATGACGATCCGGTGATCTTCGCGAGGAGCGGTTTTACTCCGAAGGCGACCGGAAAGTCCGCTCCTCGACCGGTTTCGGTGCCGTCATTCCGTTCCTTGGATTTCGGTGCAAATTCCGGTCAGATCGCTGTCTCCGTTAAGAAGGTAGCCGGTGCAAAGTCGTATTTCATCCGTTATGCGGTAATGAACGGGACGACACCCGGGCCGTGGACCACAGTCCCGGCAGCCTCGATACAGAAGGCGATCACGATCTCCGGCCTGACGCCCCTGACAATGTACGGGTTTCAGGTGCAGGCTCTCGGCGTGCTCGGTTATTCCGACTGGAGCCCGACCGAAACGATCGCGCCCCGTTAATTAGATAGTCACTCCAGGGAACTTGACCAATGCGAATTGGTCAGGTTCCCTTTTTTTTGCCAAAAAACCGAAGACGCAATCACTCAATATTCAAGAATCGGACAGGAATCGGCTCTTGAATCCGCGTGTCGTGTGCTTCGGGGCCGGTTATCGAATGAGCGCTCACAAGTCGGTTCCACTCGCGGTAGACTTCCTCGGTTTCGAGAACCAGGAAAAAGAACGATTCGAACCGGGTGATGTAGCGCCGGACCCGCGCCGGCGCGTAACCAAGTCCATTCCGCTTTCTGGGTCTCGTGCAGACCACCCAGAATTCAGCCGTGATTTGGGGAAGAACGTATAGTGCGTGCCGATCGGCCAGAAGCTTTCTGACGACATCGCGCGCCGTCCGGCAATCAGGGTCTTTGCGATCTACGGCGCGAACAAGCAGATTCGTATCGATTAGATAATTCAATCAGCGCCGGTTACGGCGATCGTCGTAAAGGCTTCGGCGCCGCAGCGCCTCGGCTGGCACTGCTTTGGAAGCCGAGCCTGGATCACGGTCCACTTCTGCAAAGAATGCATCAAGCGCCTCTACGCGCTCTTCAACCGGAAGAGTCGGATCACGGCGGCCCGTGGTACCGAGAAGGCGATTCAATGCAAATTCCACGACCGCTTCGGCACTTGGAAATTCTCCGGTTTGAACTTTCTGGTCAATCAGTTTTTGATGTTCCGGACTCAGGGATATCGTCATAAGCAACCTAAACACATTTTAGGCGGTTCTGCGGATTGTGTCATCCATCGTTGGGAATCCCCCAGAACTTAAACAGACACAATAAGTTCCAGAAAAACCAGCCAGTCTTTGACCGCCCAACGTGGGAAGGAAGCTGCGCGGCAACTTTGAAGGAGAGATTGTTTCGGATCTGTCCAGTTTCGTTTGCCGCCGCATGGGAGGAACGCGCATCAAACATCGTGTGAAAGAGAACTGGATCAAAATGGTCGACAAATCCGCTCTCGTCCTCCGGGTCGAAACCGTCATCAACAGCCCGGCGGAATTCAAAGTCCGCAAACGGGTCACACGCCACGGCAAGAGCCAGGCCGAGTGGGTGACCATGCGCAAAGGCGTCGCCTATCTGTTCCACTATCTACTCCTTCAGCGCGATTCTTTTCAAGCTCCTGGCAGGCAAACTATACACGGCTCGCATGACCCTGCGAGAATTCAGGTGTGCGCCCCCGCCAGGCCCATGAGAGGTATAATCCATGCATGAACTGGCAAGAACGAATTTCCGTAAACCCTGAGGTGCGGAGCGGCAAGCCTTGTGTTAAGAACACACGGATTACGGTTTATGACGTACTGGAGTACCTCGCAGGCGGAATGAGTGAAGAGCAGATACTGGCGGATTTTTCGGACCTGACACGCGAAGACATCCGTGCTTGTCTCGCTTTTGCTGCCGCCCGTGAGCGCCGGCTCACGAACTCCGTGGCGTGAAATTACTCTTTGACGAGAACATCAGTGATCGCCTTGTCGGCTTGCTTTCCGACGAGTTTCCAGACAGCAGCCATGTCAGAGCCATCCACTTGCGTGGGGCGAGCGACAGGAAGATTTGGGACTTCGCCCGAGCGCATGGGTTTGCGATCGTGTCGAAAGATACGGATTTTCGGGACCGCAGTGCCGTCGATGGTGCTCCGCCAAAAATTGTGTGGCTCGATGTGGGTAACGCCGGGACGAAGGCTATCGAAGAATTGCTAAGATTCGAACGAGTCCGGATCGAGAGGTTTGGTGTCGCAACGGAATCGTCCTTCCTGATCTTGTCATTGGGCACGAATGCCATCTGATCGACTTCCGAAGCAGAGGCGTAGCGACTCTACCTTCTCAATGCAGTCGAGAAGCCCCCCACCCCGAAAAAACCTCTTCCCACCTCAAAATAAGCTTGGATTCCTGGGCGCCCACCCCGGCCTGTTTACGTAATGCAACTTTATAAGGGTTCCTCCGCCCCTCCCGCCCTTTTATTTTCCTGCATTCGCAGATCAGCTAGTGGACTTAAGATGATTTTCAAAGCGAATTTAGCCGGAGTCAGGTTCAGTTGTCCTGAAGGTCCGGCAGCCGGGACAAAATCTGTACGATTCGATCGAGCGATTCCGGAGTGATCTCGTGGTTCGAGTCCCAGGAATATTCCTCGACGAGAGCCTTGCACATCAGACCAATAGCCTCATCGTCGGAAAGACCGATGCCGATCAGGCGTTCCGATGTTTCCTTGAAGATCGGCGGATCGCCGATGCGGATATACTCTTCAACTTCCCTATCCATTGCGAGAGCCAGGAGGTTCATCCCGAACTCATCGGGCTCACTGACGTCATCTGCCGGCGTAACATCCGATACGTCCACATCCGGCCGCACGGTGTAACCCTTTGTTGTCATGAACTGCCGTGCCTGCGTGTCTGTGCAAATCGGTTCCAGTAAAAGCTGGGTCTGCTTAAGGTCGATCAACGCGATCAGCGCTGCCTTGGTGGGTCTTCTCCGTGATTCATTCTTGACGGCGCAGATCGGGTCTTGTGTGGGATCCTCCGGCCCAAACGTGAGGACGGGCCAATATCTTTTAACGTGGTGCCAGATGGCGGCGATCAGGAAGGGACGCGCCGGCCAGCTCTTGGGTTCATCGATCTCAAGGTCGGCAGAGAAGAGCGATGGCATCTCGGCCTCCTCCTCCTCGAGTTCCCATAGGACGGCTTCGACCGGCGTGACATCTTCCGGGTCCAGCTTGGGCCGTATGGCGAGACCGGCTTTCGATACGAGTTTCCTCACCTCCGATCTCGTGCGAAGCCCTGCGGCCCAGTCGACAAGATGTTCAATCGCGGATCTGGCGATCGTTGCGGCATCGATTGCTTCTTCCTGCGGTGCAGGCAGGACCGCGCAGAACGCGTCGTCCATGGTGCCCTTGCGCCAGGAAGTGATGACCGGCCAATATTGGACATCGTCATACCAGATACCATCGGCGAACACGAAGGGACATCCGTCCGGTTCATAATACGAATGTATGATCGGGCCAGACGCGATCTTTGTCCTGCGTTGTGGCTTTTTCATCGGCGCGCTTCCTGAAGACGAATCGTGACAATTTCACGTGCGAAACTGCTCACTGCCGCCTTTCATTTTCCTCATTTTCGGACGCGATAGCCATCGAAGCGCTGTTCAATATTTGTCGAAGCGAGTTTTTCCCTGGGGATGCTATATCAGGTTCGTTTTTTTTGCCAAAAAACCGAAGACGCTACTTATTTGGAAAAGAAGCTTAAGTTTTGAAAAAGAAGCTGCAAATTGAAAAGTCCAGCGACTTATTTGAAAAAGACGCCACTTATTCGAAAAGGAAGCTGAAGTTTCAAATCTTCAGCTTCTTTTTCAAAACAATAGCTGACGATTCAGAAAAGAAGCTTAAGTTTTGAAAAAGCAGCTACTAACTGAAAAGTTCAGCGACTGATTTGAAAAAGACGCCACTTATTTGAAAAAGAAGCTGAAGTTTCAAATCTTCAGCTTCTCTTTCAAAACAATAGCTGACGATTCAAAAAAGACGCTTAAGTTTTGAAAAAGTAACTACAAATTGAAAACTTCAGCGACTTATTCAAAAAAGACGCTACTTATTTGAAAAAGAGTTTTCGCACTTTAAAGCTAGTGTTTTGTCGCAGCGTTCTGGAGCATCGTGCGGATCTCCTGAACCACCGGGCTGTCAAGAGCGGCACCGGACGCATCTCCTATACGCAGCATTGGGTAAAACTTGCATCCGCCGCTGTCGGTCGAAATCAACCTGCAAGTGAAAACCGTTGGCGAGTCATCGGCAAGACGCTCACACTGGACGACTTTCCGTATGTCGTGGCGGGCATCGCTCCGGAAGTCGTACTTCCCGGCGTAGTCGCCGGAGTCATTTTCACGGCCGCGTTCATCCGTCTCAACGGCGAAAAAATGGGTATCCCGCTCAGCAATGTGGAGAACCTCGCGTACGTCGCGGGCGGCGGAGTTGCCATACTCATCTCGATCGCCGCGAGCCTTGCTCCGGCCCGGCGTGCCGCCTCAGTCCAACCCATGGTGGCCATGCGGTCGGAATAAGACCGGCGGGAATAGGCGGCGGACGGCGATATTATAGGAATCATGTCAACGATTTTGGGGTTTCGCGCGTCTGATTTGTGGCGTGTCGAGGGAACCGTCCTCCTCGTCCAAACGTATTTGAACGAAAGGAGAATACAATGACCCGAGCGTTCACAAGTATAGGTCTCGTCTTACTATTTTTGGGGGCGGTATTCGGCCAGACCGGAAGCCCGGTTTCTGAAACCGGTGCGTTCGCGTTTGATGCCGCCGATGTGCATGTCAGCCCCAAGGTCAAGCTGCCGAATCCGGCCTTCGGTGGTTTGCGCGGTACTCGTTTTCTGGTGCGCCAGGCGACCATGGTGGATTTGATCAACTATGCCTACGATGTCGACAACGATAAGATTCTGGCCGGACCAAACTGGCTCGACTTAGATCGTTTCGACGTGTCGGCGAGGGCTGCCGCGGGGAGCACTCAAGACCAGTCGAAGGTGATGCTTCAGACGCTGCTTGCGGAGCGGTTCAGTCTCAAGTTCCACAAGGATACGAAGGAGATGCCGGGGTTCGTGCTCTCCGCAGGCAGTGGCAAGCCCAAGATGAAGCCGGCGGCCGACAGCGCTGCCGGGCCGAATTGCCAAGGTCAACCGCAGACTGGCGGCCCGGACTCGGTCCCGCAACAAGTCGTCGAATGCCGCAGCCTGTCTATGGACGATTTCGCGCGCATTGTTGTCAATATGGCGAACTCCAATGGCCGCGCGTTGAATAAAACCGGTCTCGAAGGCAAATGGGATTTCACGATCAAGTGGACCCCACCGGGTGCGCTCGCGCGCGCCGGAGCGGAGGGCATCACCATCTTCGACGCGGTCGACAACCAGCTCGGACTCAAGCTCGAGGCGGGCAAGGTTCCGCAACCTGTCCTTTTCGTCGACAGCGTCAACAAAGTGCCGACGCCGAATGCCCCGGACATCGCGAAGTTGATGCCGCCGCCTCCGGCTGTGGAGTTCGAGGTCGCGGTGATCAAACCCACGAATCCGGATTTCAAAGGTACACGGATGCAGCTTCAGGCAGACCGAATCAATATCCAGGGCGCGACGCTCAGCATCCTGCTCCAGGCGTTCTACGACATCACTCCCGACATGGTGCAGGGCGCGCCCAAGTTCATGGAGGAAGACCGTTGGGACATCACCGGGAAAATGGTTTCAACCGACCCGGGGCAGCCCCCGCAGGCCGATCCCGACACGCGAACCAAGCTGATCACCAAGCTGCTGGAGGATCGCTTTAAGCTGAAGATGCACTTCGAAGACCGGGTGGTCCCCGCGTACACGTTGTCCTCGGTCAAGCCGAAGATGGCTAAAGCCGATCCTGCGACGCGCACCGGTTGCTATGAGGGGCCCGGTCCTGATGGGAAAGATCCCAGAGTCTCGACCCCGCTGCTCTCGCGACTGCTTTACTGCCGCAACATGACGATGGTGCAGTTCGCAGACCAGCTTCCTCGACAGGCGAACGGATACGTACACTCTACCGTGATGGATAAAACGGGTTTGACCGACGCCTACGATTTCACGCTGAGTTTCAGCCCAATCGGCATTGTCCAAAATGGCGGCCCGGGGCCCGGCCAGCCCGGCGCCGGCGCCGGCGCCGCGGCGGATCCGACTGGCGCCCTCCCTCTTCCCGACGCTATCAGCAAGCAACTCGGATTGAAGCTGGAGTTGGAAAAGAGACCCGCTCCCGTTTTGGTAATCGATCACGTGGAGCAGAAGCCGACCGAGAATTGATATGTTGTGGGTGTCTCTGGTACGTCGAATGTTCCCGCGTTTGAACAAATACTGAACAACAGTACCGATTTGCGGCTGATTGCTTTATACCCTCGGTCATGCACAGGGCTAAGCCCTGGTGGCGAGGGCCTTGATGCGTCAAGTGAGGAGCTGAAGGCCTGGTATATCTTTGAAATCGGCCTTGTTCAGCGCCCAGAGATCAGCGCCGTGAGCGAGGGCACAGGCGGCGATAGCGATATCCGCCTCCCTTCCGCGAGGACGTTTGACGGTTTTGTAGAGGTCGGCCGCGAACTCCGCTTCGACTGCCGCAAAGGAAACCACATCCGTTCTGGGGAACATGATCTCCCGGGCTTCGATCTCTTCTTTGAGTCTTGGTCCGCGAAGCCATTCGAAAAGAACGATGCTGCTGATTGCGAGCGGCTCGGGCCCTGCCATAAGTTCTCGCAGCCGCGGTGCAGAGCGTTTCGCTCCAATCAATGCAGAGGCGTCCAGGTGGATCATCCGCGAGGAATATTCTTTCCGCGCCAACCCTGCCGGCGTGAGCGCCGGATTTCACGGAGTTCGCTGTCTACTTCAGCCGCAGGCCGCTCCGGAATTCGAGCGATGACCCGGTCGAAAAGCTTCACACGTTTTAGGCGTTCTTCCACACTGAGCTGCCCCGCATGCGGCTCGTAGTAACGAATGGCTTCGCGCAATACCTGACTCTGCGGCCGGCGCACCCGCTCGGCGATCCGTCGTAGAGTCTCAGCTGTCGTCTCGTCGATCGTAAAGGTCATCTTTACCATACAAACCCAAACTACCATAACGCAGAGGCTTAATTTCAATTCGGCGAGCTACATTCTTGCGCCGGAGGCCGCGGCCGATCTCATCCAGATCTGGCGGTACATCGAGAAAAGGCCGGCGTCGCCATTGAGAATGGATTAGCTCTTCAACGACAACAAAAAAAGCGCGTGCATAAGCACGCGCTTTTTCCTTTTATAGCAGTTCTATTTCAGTGCGAAGGTATACAGCGACGTCCCGCCCTGGATGCTCACATACTGCTTTCCATTGACCATGAAAGTCATGGGGCCGGCGGAAACGGAGGGCCCGAGATTGGTCTCCCACAGGAGCTTGCCGTCGCGGGCATCGAGGGCGATGAACTGGCCGTCGCGGCCGCCGGCGAACAACACATTTGAAGCCGTGGTGAGGATGCCGCCTTCGGTCGACGCCGCGGACATACGGAACGTCCACTTGCGCTCTCTGGTGTTGGGATCCATGGCAATGATGGAGCTGAATACCTCATCGGTTGCGCCGCCGCGGCCGGGGCCTGTGCCGGTGAAGGTCTGGCCGTTCTGGAATTCGGGAGGGGCTTCGGCTTTGCGGTAAACACTGGAGCTGTTTTCCCACGCCGGGATATAAAACAATCCCGTCAGCGGACTGAACGAGGGGTTGTACCAGTTCGTTCCACCCTGGTTGCCGGGATACACCAGAGTCCCTTGGGTTGTGGGCAGGATTCCGGGGGCTCGCGCCGGCCTGCCCTTTTCGTCGAAGCCGGTCAGCCAGTTGGTCTTGATGAAAGAGGTGCCCGAAAGGAACTGCCCGTTGGTGCGGTCGAGCACGTAGAAAACGCCATTGCGGTTCGCCAGCATCATGACTTTGCGGGGACTGCCGTTCAATGCGACGTCGGCGAGAACCGGAACCTGGGTCGAATCCCAATCGAATTCGTCGTGCGGAGAGAACTGATAGTGCCATTTGAGCCGGCCGGTGTCGGCATCGAGCGCGATGACGGAGGAGCTATAGAGGTTGTCTCCCAGGCGGTTGTCACCGTTATAGTCGGGACCGGCGTTGCCGGTGCCCCACAAGGTGAGGTTCGTATCGGGATCATAAGAGCCGGTCACCCATATCGGAGCTCCGCCATGCAGGTAAGAGTCGTTGGGTTTGCCGTCCTTTCCCAGCCAGGTTTCATACCCCGGTTCGCCGGGGCCGGGAACTGTGTAGAAGCGCCAGACCTCCTTGCCGGTATTGGCGTCGTAGGCAGCGAGGAAGCCGCGGACGCCGTGTTCGCCGCCGGCGATGCCGGTGATCACCTTATCCTTGACAACGAGCGGTGCGACGGTCATCGCGTACTGCTGCTTGGGGTCGGCGACCTCGACGTTCCACAGCTCTTTGCCGGTCTTGGCATCGAGCGCGATCATTCTTGAATCGAGGCTGGCTAGAAAAAGCTTGTCGCCGAGGATGGCGACGCCGCGCGTGAGATTGCCGCAGCAGGGATTGCGCGTGCCTTCGACCGGCTTATGAGCATACTGCCAGATGGGCTTGCCGGTCCTGGCATCGAGCGCGATAACGTCATTGGGACTCTGGATGGTATACATGACGCCGTCGACGACGAGCGGCGTGACCTCGTGCTTGTCCAGTGAGCGCGATTGAAAGACCCATTTGAGGACGAGATTCGAGGCGTTTTCCGGACTGACCTGCGTGAGGCCGCTGTGCCGCTGGCTGTTGAAGTTCCCGGAGTAGGTCAACCAATTCTGGGGCTCCTGATTCGAGTGAAGGATACGCTCGAAGGGCACCGGCGTCACCGGCGCTTCGCGGTTGGGTGGGCCGCCCCGGCCCTGGGCGAAAACGGTCGTTACGGCGCAAGCGAACAGGAGCAGACGTTTCATCATAAGGTGAACCTCCCCGGAAGTATGGCCCGTATCCTAACATTTCGGAATCGCGGGTTTTACATGTTTTAACACCTGCTGAAATCTGGTTCGGGTAACGAGCGCAAATAGAATGGACCTAGTCCAGGATGAGAGCCGCGAAATCCGACTTCCACAGTACTGCCTCTGCACGCCGCCGCGCGATCAGACCCGGGGCGGTAGCCGGATCCCATAGTCGAGTCATCGACTCGAACTGCGCAGGAATATCGTCCAGCCGATTCGATGAAAGCAAGTCGCGAATGGCTTGCATTTCTTTGCGGCTGTCGCCATCCAAATCCGTGCCACGGTTATAGACCAGGCTGACGAGCGCGGTACGGCGTGCCGGTGACAAATTATCTACCTGGGGATAAATGGATCGGGTCTGTGACAGGAAATCGGGGAGGTTCCGATTTACAAAAACGCGCATGGCTGCTTCTAATGAAACGGTGACTCCTGCAACTTGCGCCTTCAACTCGGGCGTTCCCTGCTTTCCAAGGACTGCCTCAAGCTGTGCGAGAGCATCCGGGGACAGCAGGTCCCCCCAATCCGCACGAAATTGTGCGAGAGTGGGAAACCGGCAATCGTAGCCGATGCCGATAGTGACGCCGCTCGGAGCGGGCGGGACCGCCGGCGTTTTGTATTGAGTCCGGTAAGTTCGGGCATCCGTAATCTCCTGGCGGGCGATGAACGTGACGCCGGCTGCGGTCAGCGGCGGAAACGGATCCGCGATATTTGTCAGTGCCTGCTGCAGGGCATCATCCGCCTCGGTCGACAATCCAGGTATTTTCAGTGTCTCGCGAACAGCTCCCACAGCCTCGCCAGTGCCGCTGCCGAAGTCGCCATCAATGAGCAGCATTTGGCCGATTTTATTCAGGCCCCGCTGCAGAACCTTTACATCATCCCCTTTGTCGCCTTGTCGTATTACCATCCGGAACTCCCAAATTTACACCGACAGGAACGTCGGGCTAATAGTCGTCACGGTCGGGCGAGAATCCGAACTCGCATGCGCCTTTGAGCTCACCTGACCGATCGAGGGGGTCGGTTGCGCGAGCACGCAGCCGGCGCAATGCAGCCTCAAGCAGTGGCTGGTTGAGCGGGTAGAGCGGGTTCGGGTCCTCGTCCGGATACGTGAACGCGCTGAACAGCGTGTTCTCGATCGAGAAGTCGACCCATGCGCGGCTTTCCGTGGGAAGCAACTGCAGTCTGAGCTCGATCCCCGGATACGAGAGCCATGCGAGTTCCGGACGGTCCGGAGAATCAGTCGTGCGCACCCAGACGCGTATGTCCAGGCCGAGCTCTACGGAGGTCACGGGCAACGGATGCGTGCGGATTGCGTCCAGCAGGCGCGCGCGAAACTGCTCGGCCCGCTCGTCCGCCGTCCGCGTGAGGCGTATCGGACCGTCGCCGGCGAGGAGCGTTGCGGTACGCACGCGCGCGAGCGGTGCGAAATCCGCGAGGAGGCCGTCGACCGTGGCCGCCACCCAGCGGTTCACGGCGGCCGCATCGCCGCCCGGGAATGCAAGGTTGGCCTGCCAACTGGCGGCGTCCTGCTTCCAGCGCCAGGTATCGGCGATCTCCTCGCGTGAAGCTGCGTCGTTGTCTGGGGCGTTCGTGCTCATAGTCGTGTCGTTCCTGCGACATCGATGGTAACTGCCCCGCCGTCCACCTTCAAGAGCAGCCGGCGCGACTCGCCTGCCGCCCCCTTGTCGAGCACTTCGACCCAGCCGACGTCGTTAGCGCGCTCCGGATTAGCCCTGATCGAGTCCAGCCACTGGCCCCTGACCTCGGCGACGATGTCGGCATTCGTCTGTGGAAACGTGCCGCTGCCCGCGTCGAGCCGGACGAGCCCGCCGCTCTGGCCCTTTGCCGCATGCCCGCTGATCTGCGAGGCGGCCTTGCGAAAGTTTCGCTTGATCGCATCCTTCCCTATTTTTCCCGCCTCATCTCCAATCGCCTTCACCTCCGCGAGCGCATCGGGCTTGCCGCCGCCGGTGACGCTGAATTCCGGCGTCTCGACGCCCTTGACGTCGCTCTCCGGAATTGCGCGGACAGAGCGGTCCTTTCCGAAGACCGTCCTCCCTTCGAGGATGTCGGTCGCGGCGTTCGTCTCCGCCTTCGCGCGCGCGAGGGCGGCCTGGGCACGGGCGAGTGCCTTCGCGCTATCCGTCGTGCCCTTGCCCGCCGCGGCGATGCTCCCTTGGATCTTCGCGACGTTGGCCTCCTCCTTGGCAACTCGTGCAAAGCGCGACACGAAGTCGCCCGAGACGCGCCCGGCGTACTTCTCGCCGAATTCGGCTGTCTTCACGAGCGCGCTGGCTGCGGCCTGGCTGCTGTACACGCCCTTCTGATTGAGGCGAAGCAGTTCGGCGGCTCCTTCGATCGCCTCGGCGTCACCCGTCGCTGCGATGCTACTGAAGGCCCTCACCGCATCTTCGCCGAGCCGGTCGAGCGTGATCGCGTGTTCGGCGGTGAGGCCGGCGTCCATCAGGCTCAGCGCCCGGCCCGGTCCCATACCCTCGACCAGCCTGGCAACCATCGTCTCGTCCTTCGTGAGGGCGATCAGGCGCAGCAACTGCTGGCGCGAAGCCACGCCGAGCATGGTGTCGAGCTTGTTCACGTTCTTGAACTTGTCGAGCAACTCGAAAAGCTTCGTGTCCGAGCCCGCACTGATGAGCAGGCTCGACAGCACCTCGGCGTCCTTGACCTTGCCGATCAGCGCCGTGAGCGACTTGCCGTCCTTCACGTAAGCGAGCGCCTCGAAGAGCTTGTTTCCGTCGCCTGAGAAGTGTCCAAGCAGGGTGTCGGTGAGTTTGGCATCGCCAATCCGCTCGACGAGCTTCGCCGCCAGCGCCGCGTCCGTCTCCGCGAGCTTCGTCAAAGCGGGAAGCCGCATCGCGCGAATCCCTTTCAACGCCAGCTTGCCGACAAGCGCACCGAACAGGCCGGCAGTCGCCAGTTCGATGACGAATGAGACCCACGCCATGGTCAGCGCGTGCTCGGCAGCCTCGACCGTGACACCCTGGATCTGCAGCTGGGTGTCGAGCCGTGCCAGGTCGAGCCGGCGCCTCGCCTCGCCGAGGTTCTTCGCCGAGCTGTAGACGCCTATGCCGATATCGATCGCCGTGAGAATGAGAGCACCGACCCCCGGCACGATCAGCGAGCCGATCAGCAGGGCGCCGCGCAGGAAGCCCATCAGTAGATTGGCGACGGCGGTGTCGATGATGTCCGTGACCCGCCACATCGCGATGGTATAGGCCTGGAACGGGTTATCCCGGACCACCACCTGGCGCGTCGCCTGCTGCCAGAGCGAGGTGTATTCGAAGAGCCCGATCTTCAGGCGCGTCTTCGCCTCGACCACGACAGCTTCTCCATAGTTCTCCGGCTTGTAGCTACCGTCGGCGATGTTTGCCTTCACCTTCCCGTAGGCGTCAATCGCCTTCTGCAACTCCTCGCGCTTGTCGGCGCGTCCCTTGGGCGAGTCCAGCTCCGCGGCCTTTCCGCGAAGCACTGTCACCGCCGTGCGCAACTCCTCGACGTTATCAATCGTCACGGTTGCGCCGTTGATCGTCGACGACTTGATCTCGCCGGTCTCGAGCTTGTTCGCGACGTCCTCGATCATCCACGCGGCGAGCTTGTAGCGCCCGCTGTTCTGCGGCGCCCACGTGTTGAAATTATCGTAGGCATCCTTCAGCTCCTTGTAGTTTGCGTCGACCCATTCGTTCGCAATCGTCTTGAGCATCGGGATCCACGTCCCGTCGAGGAACTTATCGGCCTCCTTGCCGCGGTTGTCGATGATCTTCTTGATTGCTTCCCAGCTTAGATCGACGCGCTCGGCAATTTCCGCACGCGCATGCGCGCGCTCCGTGTCCTTCGCCGCGGCGAGCGCGTTAAGCTCGGTCAGCAGGACCAGAAGAAATGCTCCGAGGCCGAAGTTCGGAGGAAAATCGGCCTTGCCCGCAATCGCGACCGCGTTGGTAACAATCTCGACATCGACTCGCGCGCCCCCTCCGACGTGCGACAGCACCGTGTTGATACCTTGCGCGAGATAGAACTCGCTTTCATAGATCGTCCGGGGATCGCCGGCGAGGTCGTCCAGTTCCGGGTGCTCCTCGGGATCATCGATCGCGGCGACCAACTCGCGATTGCTCTTCTCCGCAGCATGGCCCGTCGTGACGAGTTTGGCGAGGAGCTCATATGCCGCCTGCCGGTCCGCCATGCGGACCAACGCGCTGTTCAGTTCCGGATCGCTCTTCGACGCCATCAGGAAGGCGTCGGTGAGCTTGTCGAGGATCCTGGACTTCTTTGCGTCAAGATCGAGCGCGGAGAGGTAGACCTTGAAGTCGAGGCCGCTCATGGTCCAATCGTCGAGCACGAACCGGGTCGTCGCCTCCACCGCATTCGCGGCGATCCACGTGTCGAGGATCACGTGCCTCCGGTCCGCGGCCAGATCGGCGCCGCTCGGCTTGTAGCGCGTCAGGTCGAAACCGGGGGGGACGAACTCGAGCGCCGCAATCATCTGGACGTACTCGCCGAGGTACTTCTCGCTGAACGCTTTGGGCGACGTGCCCGGCGCAAGATTGAACGACATCGCGAAGTCCCACACCGAGTCACTCAGTTTCGGCGGGACAACACCGCCGACGACGGCCGGTGCGGTCGCCACCTCGGTCTCGAGTACCAAGAGGACGAAGTCCGCGCGATCGCTGAGCGACTTCCAGTGGAGCGATTGTTCCCCCTTCGCGTCGAAGTCGCTGTGAATGCCAGGCAGGACCGCAGGCCAGTCGATCGTGCCCGGATCCACGCCGAGGTACGCCTCGAGGTCTGCACGCACCGCTTGCTTCCGGAATTCTGCGGCGCGCTTGTTGAGGACACTCACGAGGCCGGAGAGGCTGGAATCCGGCGCATCGACCCAGCCCGGCAGATCGTTCTCCACCAGCCTGCGCACCACCGGGCCTACGAGAAACCCCCTCGTCTCGGGTACGGGTACGCCCGCCGGCGCGAGCGCGGCGGTCATCGCCGTGTCAAGCTTATCGAGGAGCCCGGGATCGGTGTCGAAGCGGGAGCCTGTTTCGGCGTCGGGCCGCAGATCGATGCCGAGGTACTCTCCCCGAAACAGCATCCAGACCGAGAGTTCGTCCGTGCCGTCCTTCAGGATGCTGTGGAACACCTTGCGTTGAACGTGGGCGGTATGCTCCTGCTGTATGACATGCGTCAGCTCATGAGCCAGCAATCTCCGTCCCTCATTCGATTCAGGCTCATATTGACCTGCGCTAAAAGCGATGTTCCGCCCGGCAGTAAAGGCTTTTGCATTTATCGCCTTTGCAGTGCCGGCAGCATGCGCGTCGGTGTGTACCCGCACTTGACTGAAGTCCGCACCAAACCGCGACTCGAAAAAAGTGCGTGTGGCGGGAGGCAACTGGCTGCCCCTTTCGTCCAGGGCGCGTACGTTCGATGGCGCCGACGGGCTGACTCGAGGGGCCGGGGCAGATTCGTTTTTGTCCTGCACTTGCCTCTGTATCGGAACCATCGGTCCGGCGCCAGAGGGTCCGTCAACGGAACCCATTACCTTCTCAGCGACTTGATCGGCCTCGCGCTCCGAGGGATCATCCACCGCGCCGACTGCCGGCTTGCGTTGCACACCCTGGGCGAGGAACAGCGGCATGCCCGCTGGTGCGCCGTAGACGGATGCCGGATCAGCAGCCGAAGCAGCAGTTTCGGCATGCTCAGCCGACACTTCTGCCTTGCGCTTGGACTTCCGCTCGACAGTGACTCCTTCTCCCATGGTTTACCGCTATTCGCCGAAACTACGACGGAATGCGCTGCCTGACCTCCGAAGACTCGTAGGGCAGCAGGTTTTCCTGGGTCGCGATCACCGGCGAGACCAGGAATTTTCGTTCCAGTATCGAAGATGCATAATATTGATCGATTCCGCGATAGTTCTGCAGCCACGCTTCCATGGCCGCCGCATCCGATGGAATATCGTCAAGGAGGCGCCGATACGCGGACTCATGGTATGCGAGGGCGTGACAGGTTGTAACCGGTCCGGCCTGTTCCAGGCGTGTGCAGCCTTCAACCAGGGGAAACGTATGTTCCCAGCGGCAAGCTCCCAAGTACAGCAAGCCCCAGTCGCGGCCTTCGAGCTCGCGAATCGCCGTCTGGAGGTACGCATTTGCGTCCGTTGTGAAGAGAACGTCGTCTTCGAATACCAGAACATTTTTCAAGCCGAGACGCTGCGCTTCTTCGACGATTGCGCGATGTGACAACGCGCAACCGACATGACGGTTTTCAGGCGTATGAATCGCAGAGAAGCGGCGGATGCGCGAGGCAATGCCAATATTTGCGAAGCGCGCCATGACCGAATCCCATCGAGTTGCCGCCGAATCGAGATTGATACAGTAAATGGCGTCGAAGAAATCGAAAGGATTACGCAACTGTTCGGTGACGGATGCGATGATGCGGTCCGCTGCTTCGGCGCCGATATACTGGCGAAAGTGTTCAGCGGCGCCCGACGGATCGCCTCCCAGTTCGTTCGCCACGATCATGTAATTGCGGATGCGGTCTTCCCAATCGTTCCGGTAACGCACTCCCATCGGCCGCGCGAACCGGTGCACCCAACGCAGAAACGGCAGGCACAGCGTGCGGCCGCCGGCGCGGCGGAATTTTTCCTGAATGTAGCCTTCCTCCGAACCGAAGCCTTTCAAGCGCGGGTTGAATCCGGGCCACGCCGTGCGGCGGCACGCGAACACTCCCAGCCCGTGCATGCCGATTTCGAACGGAGGAGCGCCGGGATCGTCGGCGCGCGGATCGTTGCCCCAGACGCCGAACATCCCGGTGGACCAGCGAGGCTCCATATGCGATGAAATATTTCTCAAGTCGTCATAAAGCAGCGGACCCTGCAACAGGTCGGCCGTGCCGGGATTTGCGAGAAAATAATCCAGCAGCTTGCGCAGGGCTCCCGGCACGAAAAGCACGTGCGAATCGACGCACAGCACGTAATCGCCCGCAGCCTCACGAAAAACAAGATCGCGAATGGATGTTCCGGAGGTTCGATTCCAGGGAAAGTAGCGGTATCCCGCGATCCAATCCTGGAGAGTCTTGAGCTCCCCGCCACATGGGCCGTCGGGATGATTGTCGACTACCAGGATTTCGGTCTCGGCGGCGACCTCCGGATGGTAGAGGCGGATGCTCTGCGCCGTGAAGTAGACGCCATCGTAGTCGTCATAGGTCGCCATGCCGATGGTGAGTTTAGGCTTCATACTTTGTTAAGGACTTTTTGCCGCCTCGGCGGTCTTGATCAGATCCGCGGGCAGTTGGCGGCCGAGCTTCCGATATTCGTCGCTCAGTCCCTGCAGAACGTCCTGATACGTCAGCCGCCGGCTTTCGGCACGGGCGAGCACCGCCGCTGCCAGTACTGCGTTACGGATATTGCCGCCGTACAAATCGACGGAGGCCGAGAGCTGATTCATCTCGCGCGGGCTCAGCGAGTGATTCGTGCCCAAGTGGGATTGCCATAGCGCACGTCTTTCCAGGGGACCGGGCGCCGGGAATTCGATGATCGCGTCGAGGCGGCGGAAGAATGAGGGATCGAATCGCGACTGGCTGTTGCTGGTGAGCAGCACGATGCCGTCGAAGCTCTCGATGCGCTGCAACAGGTAGTTCGTTTGCGCGTTGGCGAATCGGTCATTGGATTCTCTGACGTCCGTGCGCTTTCCAAACATCGAATCGGCTTCGTCGAACAGCAGGACGACTTCGGCGTGTTCCGCCCGGGCGAGCAGCTGCGCGAGATTCTTTTCGGTTTCGCCGATATATTTGCTCGTTACCGAAGCAAGGTCGACGCGATACAGCGGCAGTCCCAGGTGTGTCGCCAGCCATCCCGCAGCGAGCGTTTTACCGGTTCCCGAGGGCCCGCAGAACAGCGCACGAACACCGGGATGGTAGCGTGTTGAGGCGCTGATGCCGAGTCCATACCCCAATCCCTCTCGTCCCCGGCAACGCTGCAGCAGACGGTGCAATTCCCCGCGGAGTCCGGTCGTCATCACCAGAGCGTCGTCCGGGATCCGATGAGTCAGTGGTTGCGCGAGCGCTTCGAGTCCCGCGCCTTCCGTTGTCCATGACGCCGTGGCGACATCTTGAACCTGAACGCGATCGCGCCCGTCCAGCACGCTTTGATAGCGCGCGAGCCGGCCGAGCTGTGCGATCCGTCCGCTGCCGTGGCGGTGGCCGGCCAATTTTCTCGCCAGAGACCGGCTTCCGACCGACGCCTCCCACAGGCGCTCCCGTTCGGCCTTCGGCGGCACGGGGAGCGTCCAGCCCGGGATCGTTTCGCCGCGGGATTCGAGCGTGCCCTCGAGCCCGCACGTGGCGAGCCGCGGCCCGCGATAACGCGGCAATATGGGAAGGGCTTGTCGTTCCCCCGGTCCGAGTTCGAAGCAGAAGACGGGAATGCGATCGCAAAGGACCAGCCAGGGACCCAGGCCCGGCGCCACAGGCAACGGCCGTCCATCTTTTCCGCTTTCGACAAAGACCGCCTGACGTCCCAGAAGCTTGACGATTTCGGCCGCCGCCGCTCGCGCTTCAGCCGGCGATCCGCTGCGCAACACCAGCGAGCGCTGCAAGCCGGCGGCAAGCGCTTTGCTGTGCTTTTCGGCTTCGATCAGGATCGATGCGGGGAGTGGAATTGACGGGGCACCGCCATTGTCGAGTGCCGTGCCGGGCCACGGGATGCAGGCGCGATCGTTCTTTCGCGACGCCAACCCCAGGCAAATCGGCACGGGTACTGCGAGAGCATGTTCGGCAAGAGGCGCGTTTTCGTTCAGAACCTGAAGTAATCCGGATTCGATCGCAGCCCCCGACAGAAGCGCGCCGATGACATTGCCGTCGTCAGCCAGATCGGCGAGCCCTGAGCAAAGCAATCCGATGGTCGGACGCGAACCGCCCACAGGGCGCTGCAAGTAAGCGATCGCTCGGCCGAAGATCGGCTCGGTTTCGACACCGGCCGCAATTGCCGTCGCCAGAATCTCAACGTGATTCAGCTCCAGTTCTCGAGCGACCGCGAGCAGCGCGTGATCGTTTTCGGCTGGCGCATTCAGATACGTTTCAATTTTCCCCGGCGGCCCGAACGATCGCAGGAAGCGTCCTTCGGCCGACTGATCGTCGATAGGCAGCCCCGCCGCCAGCTTTGCCAGCGCGAAGGAACGCAGGCCGCCCTGAATTGGAGATTCAGCCACGAGGACCTCCGCGATACCGGTAATGGAAACGCACCACGCGTCCGAACCACGGCAGCCATCCGGGATTGAGATCGAGGCCGATTTTCCGGATACGAACGTCGGCGGAATCGATGGACAAGCTGACGTCGAGGTCGGTGCGTGTGAGAGTGATATATCCGGCTCGCTGCACAATCTCACGGACAGTGATGCGGCCGTGACGCCAGCACCACCGTCTTACCTTGAGGAACCATATACGAAGGAGACGTTCGTCGATTTCTTCGGGCGTGCTCTGGTCTTCGATTATGCCCGGCCAGCGCAGGACCGGATCGCCCGCCTCGATTCCCGCATGAGCCGCGATGCGAACAAACAATCGCGCAAGGAACACTAAACTGAATTGTTGCTCTTCGATTTGAAGTTGACGAAGTGCGTTAAGAAGAAAGTAGAGGCCGGCTCCGGCCGTCGGTTCGCCGAAGAAAACCTCCTCGCGGGCGCGCGGCGCCGCGCCGGAGTGGTCCAGGTCGAGCGAACGTTCGATCGCTTGCGCATCGCCGGGCGGCGCCGTTTCCGGCGATAGCTCCAGGGCTGCGTCTGTCTCGCCCGCAGGGGCCGGGGGCGGAGCCGGGCGCGCAGCCTTCTTTGAGGGCTGCGATGTGTCATGCGCAAGCATCGTGTGCAAACTCGCCCGGGCGATCTGCACCGCCGACCGGCTATCGGCACTCGACGGTTGAATCGCAATTACCGCCAGTGCTGCGAGCCAGAGCACCTTCGGCGCATCGGGTCCGAAGACGGCGGTTGCCCGCGTCAGCATGGCCGCTATCGGTTCGGAAAAGCGAAATGGAGCCTGCGAGCCGGAGTTGTTCGCGGTTACCAGTTCGGAAAAACGAATTGGAGGAGGGTACGTAGAGTCACTCGCACCCATCTCGCGCAACCAGTGTCCGATTGCTTCATCGGGCAGCAACGTGATCAAGCTGAGGACATCGTGTTGGCACATCACCGAAAGGACTGCGCCCGCGGCGGCCGTCCAGCCGGCCGGAGTTGCCAGAAGCCGTTCGATCAGGCCTGTGATTTGCGCGGGCACGCCCGCGCTTTGGCTCACGCCGCTGACGTGCGGCCAATACCATGCCGCCGCTGGGCGCCGCACGGCGTAGAGCATGAGTAAGGATTCGCACGCCTCCTGCTCGTTGTTGAAGTAGACCGCGTCCGCCGCCGCGGCGCGCGGGTGCAATCCGTGAATCGCTTGCGAAGCCTGCTCCTCCATCGCGTGCTGGAATGCACTCAGCCACGCACCACGATCGCCGTCTTCAGGCAATTCGGTGACCCGCAGACGCCGAAAATAGTAAACGCGGCCTTCGTCTTCGCCGGCAAGAGTGCACAAGCGAAGCGATTCCTCGACGATGAAAGCGAGTTTGTTGCGTGGCGCATGGGCGCCAAGGCGCAAACGGCCCCTTTGCACGTAGCGATCTGTTCGTCCGAGCTGCCGGCGGGCAAATCCTGTCATACGTATCCTTAACGCGAAAACGCCTTATACACGACCGCGTTTTGATCCAGCGCAGTGAAGTGGGCGACGTCACTGGCTTCAAGAGCGACGTTCGGTTTGTAGATGTCGGTGATGGTTGCGTTCACCCCCGAGCCGTCAAGATCGCTGACGACCGCTCTCGCCGCGAGGTCGCCGCCGCTATAGAGCTGGACCGACATGCCGTGCGCCACTCGATCGGAAGGAAGCGTGAGGCGAATCGGATTTCCGATCACCGGCGTTGTCCGCAAAGCGACGGCGCCCGCAATGATGTCGTCGACCGGCGCCTGGCTTGCCAGGAGGATCGCCGTTGCAATCAAATCGTTCATCAGCGACACCGCAGTCGAGTCGTTGTTATCGATTTGCTGAAAGAGCCAGTCGACCAGAAGCTGCATCTGCTGGCGGTCCGTGTAATTCTGCGTGTTCCAGCCCGGCAGGACGGCAAGATTCTGGAGGCTTACCGTACCGTCGTTGAGGAAATTCGCCCACTGCAGGCGATCCACCGGAAGGGCCTGCCCGACACGCGTATAGAGACAGGTCGCCACGCTCGAGATCTGTTGCAGTGAGCGCGACGCCGCCGTTGTGATCTCCGGGTGAACTGCCGCCGCGCTCAGGAGGTCGCCAACCGCAGCAACACTGCTCATCACCGTGACCTGCGCTGACCAGCTTTGATTGACCAGCATCGCGGGATTGAAGCTCGCGCGCGTGGTCTGTATCGACCGCATGGTTTGCTGATTTGCGGAGAAGATATTGGAAATCGTGGAGGCGAAGACGCCCGTTGCCGACTCGGCGGAAGAAACCGCTGCCGGCAGCTGTAATTGCAGTGCGGCGCGGGCCTGCGTGCTTACGGCAAGATCCTGCACCAGGCTCGGCCGCTCCAATTTCGTAAGCTGTGTCAGGATCGGCGGGAACCATCGGACCGGTGCTTCGCGCAGCAACGCTACGATCTCGCGGAGCTCGGGCGGAATTGCGATGGACTGCTTGAGGCAAGCCGGAACGGGGCTTGCGACATTGGCCGGAACCAGCTGGCGGCTGGGGGCGTCCTCTCCTGTGATCACCGTGCGCGGCCGAACATATGCGACGAACGTCACGTACTGCTGAAGCACGCTTGTCCGCTGTGCATTGACATTTGCGACTCGTGTCTGCTCGTCGGCGAACAAGGCTTGCACAAAGGACAGATTCTGCCGCGCCTGCGTCAGATCATTGCCGAGCTGTGCCAGGAGCGATTGCGCGGAATTCATATCCGCTTGAACTCGAGTCAGGGCGGCGGCCGCAAGCGACAGGAAATCCTGATATTGCTGGATGCGCGCCTCCACAGCCCGCAGCAGCTGCGTATTCTGCTCGAGGACGTGCACGCCTGTTGAAAACAGCGTCGATTCGTCAGGGTTGGTGCTGAGCGCCGAAGGCGTCGCGATTTGCGGGTTGTTGACGAACTGGTACAACTGCGCCGCGCGATTCGGATCGGCCGTGCTGCGCAGATCCGCTACGACGAAGGGAGTTGTGGTGGACGGAAGATTGTCGACGAGAACCGGCAAATCATCGATGGTGATTTCGAGAGCCGCAAGGAGCTGCAGGACAGCCATGCGGTTGCCTATGGAGTAAAACATCGCTTCCTGCGCGGGTGACGGCGCGAGACGTTCGGCGATGGTCAGCGTCCGCAGATTCAGTTGCGCTCCGACAATCGGAGCCTGCTGCGTGATATCCACCTGCGTGACCGGGGCCTGCACCACTTGTTGCAGGTTTACCGCCGTGAACGCGGCTGAAGATGCGGTCAGGGCTTCCGCCGCGATCGGCTTTGTGGTCACTTGTTGCGCGATGTTCTGCGCGATGTTCAGCTTCTGTGTATTGAGGAACGTGGGCGGTGGGACCGGGCTGAGGCTGGCTACCTTTTGGATGGTCAAAACCGAGCTTATGCTGCCAAGCCTCGGCGGCGGCGTGGTCGTCGTTGCCGCCGCCGCCGGGGCTGATGGAGGAGGCTGAAGCGAACTGAGGTAGTCGCGAATATTCTGTGCTGTTGCGGCAGCCGTGTCGCCGGAAGCGATGTTGGCAAGAATCGGCGAAACGGCGAGGCGACTCGCGTCGGTGGTGTTCAGCACATTCTGGCGATACCGGTAGATATCGGTTTGGGCCGTGAGAAACGCGAGGTCCAGCAGATCGTTTGCCTTATTCAGTCTGGCGGTGACGAGATCGATGAAGTGCTGAATACCGTTGGTCTCGAGATCGGTCCAATCCGCCGCGTTAAACAGCGGAATCTGGACGCCATTGGCGGTGACGGTATATGGCGCTGCCGCGGCGGTGTTCTGGAGTGACTGCAGATCGGTCGAGACATAGTTGCCAGCGGAGACCGCGGTGCCGAAGCTTTCGCCCGCCAGCGGGGAAAACACCGGCGTTGCCGTGAGTTCGCCGGCTTCATCGTCCGTCAAACCCGCTTTTGGATCAATTAATGGTTCATTGAGCAAAGGCGCCAGAGCATTTTCTTCCTGCTGGATGATGAAGCGATGCTGGAGCACGATGTTGCGCGTCAGCGTCGCTGCGTCCACCTCCGCCTGAAACTCGGGACCAGGTACTTCCGTGACCAGGATGTCCGGATCGAATACCGCGTCGGGCAGGGGAACCAGAATCTCGATGGTTTCGTTCTGCGCCGTCTCGAGCGGGGCAGCCGTCATCGAAGCCTGAACCGCGCCTTCGAGTTCCGCTGCGAAAATCGGTGCGGCAGTAACAGACCAGTTCGAGGGACCCCACAAGGCGGTTTTGTTCGCGAAGTCCATCGTGTAGGACGGCAAGACTCCAGCCGGCGGAAGAAATACGAATTCGTTCGCAATCAAGCCCGGAGGTGAGGAGGGCGTCAGATCATCGCCGAGTTGTTCCGCGAGTTGATTGACCCGCGCGCTGGCCAGCGCCGGCTGCACCTCGGCCAGACTGTCCTGAAAAGGCCGAAGATAGCGGCGTCGCGGCAAGCCTCCGGCGCGCACGACCGCGGACCGATCCGCGAACAGCAGCTTCGATGTGGCATCGAAGGCGGCGAGCGCGAGCGGAACTCCGAAAAACTCCCACGGCAGATAATTGTCGGCGTCGAGCGCAAGCTCTGCGTTGAAGATCGTATACGCGAGGCGATTCCGCCATGTAGTTGCAGGCGTTGCCGCGGGAAGTGTCAGTGCGGTGTTGACCGGCGGCCAGGTGACCAGCACCAGTCTCGCGCCGTCGACGATCTGCGAATCGTCGAATGCGTCCTCCGCCGGGTCCTGGTCACAGGAGGTGTCGAGATTGCCGGATACGATCAGGTTGCCTGAACCCGTGTCGACTTCCGATCCCGCGACATCCGCAACGATGGGCTGCAGTAGAAACACACCTGCCCAGGGCTGCGTCGGCCCGGCGAACTTGCTGAAGTCGGCAATGTAGGTTCCTGTCGCACCGTCGATCACGGCGAGCCCGCTCAACGTGGTCTGCATCGCCCGCACCAGCGTGACATCCTGTCCCGACGCTGAAATTCCGTAACCGGGGCTCAGGTTCAATGCAGGGTCGGCCACCGTCAAATCTATCGACAAATTCAGCCCCTGCACCGTGCCCTGCGTCACCGCCTGACCAAGCAACGTAAGACGCCCCGCCCGATAGGCTTGCTCATTGGTGAGCGCCGTATCGCTCAGGGTCCGGCCCGTAAACAAGGACAGGCGCTGCAACCAATCCGCGCCGACCTGTTGCAGGAGTTCCGGTTCAATTGCGAGGAGGCTTTCACCTTGCAGAGCGTCTTGAATTTGTGTTGTGGCCATAATGCGCTTCTCTCTATGTGTTTTCCGGTTCGACGATATTCGGCCGTAGCGGGATGGCCGTGACCGGCGCGACCGTCAGGATAGGATTGATCGTCAACGGCGGCCGTATGGTGAGCGGCGGCGTGGTCAGAGGCAAGGTCGTTAATGGGGGTCGTAAAGTAACCGGAGGCGTAGTCGGGCGGAGGGTAAGCGTCGTTCGGATCGTAGTTGTTGGCGCGGGCGTCGTTGTGGTGGGACGCGGGGTTGTCGTTGTGGTTGTTGGAACTGCGGTAGTAGTTGTCGGTGACGGTGTGGTCGTCGTCGTTGTTGGAGCGGCGGTCGTTGTGGCGGGTCGTGGGGTCGTGGTTGTCGTGGTCGTTGTAGTTGTCGCCGGAGACGCAGTCGTCGTGGTCGTCGTCACGGGCGGCGGCGGTGTCGCAAAACGAATAGCGGCCGCGGAACTCTTGCGTCGAATGTAAAACCCGTAGGTTTGACTTTGGATTATCGCCTGCCAGCTGTTATTGGCGGCGGCCGGCGCAAGCACGATGCCGGTTGCCCCCTGGTAGAAGCGCAGCAGATCGATGGGTTGGCGTCTGCTGAGCACCTGCGGAAGCGTGCTGGTAATGGGAACTTCCGGCAGGCGATTCGACAACGCCGAGAAGCCGCTGCGCGGAACGGGAATCATCGCGAAAATCGTTAAATCCGTGTATGCGCCGCCGTCGAGGGTCAGATCGATCGGCGGCAGCGACAAGCTGTCTTCGATTAACGCCGGGAGTTCGTCGTCCGGAACGATGCTCAACCGCACATCCGCCTGGGGAGGAAAAAAGAGCTGTGTAAAGCCGTCCGTGTTGATGCCCGAAAGAGGAAAGCGGCCTGCGGGCGGCAGCGCTTGAAAATGATCCGTCGCGGCGAATCTCGCCGGAAGATTCTGGCGAATGAAAGTGTTCACTGCCTGCTGTAATTGGGAGTCGTATTGCTGCAAGTAGGCCTGCTGCGTCGCCGGATCGGTGAGGCCGAATCGAACCCCACTGAACCCGGCGCCCGCCGCGCGGCGCAGCATGTAGGTATCAAGCCATTGAATCACTCCGTTTTGAAGACTCACGAGCGCCAGCGGTAGAAGTGAATTCGGGAGTTGGCCTTGGTTGCCCGACAGGAAAATCTGCCGGGCCAGCGCCGCCTGTTTGGTGGTCGCATCGCTCGAGTTGATCGGATCGGGATACGGAAAAAGCGCGATCGATGTTGCTTCGATGATGTCGCCGTCGTGCGTGGATCGTGTTCCTTGAATCGTCGTCGGATACCCGGCGATCGGATTGCCCGTAAGCTGCACCGGCTGCAGCCCGATTGCGAATAGCCCGGTGCGATTTGCGGGCGCGGGGCCGGGTTCCGTGGCGATGCCGAATTTCAGGTCGAGATTCGGTTGCAGTGCAATGCCGGCAAGGTGAAACGTCAGGTTTGATGGAACGAATACCTGTTCTCCCGCCGGCGTGATGCCGCTACCTGCGGTGATGGTGATGATATCTGATGATTGTCCGTTCGTGGAGACGATGCTGACCAGCAAACCTCGCAGTACTCCAAATCCGGGAGCGCGGCCCAGGTCGGCTTGCCGCTGCAGAAAATAATCCTGCTCGCGCTCGAGGTCGCGCGCGGCGAGGAAGCGGCCATCGAACCAGAGTGGTCGTGTGCGCCGGGTGTCCACAACCGCCGACCCGTTGTTCTGATAACGCGCGAGATCGTCTGGCTGAAGAACGGGTCTTGTATCGCCTTGTGTGAAATTCGCCATGAGGAATCCTCAAGTCGTGACGGCCAGGCTGGTACTGGCCTCATAGTTCGTGTCGCCCAGATAAGAGGCTGTGAAGGAGTGCGCGCCTGCAGCAAGGGCCGGGAGCACCAGCGTCGCGACGCCGGAGTGAATGTCGGCCGTTCCGAGGACGGTGGTTCCGTCTTTAAAGACCACGGCGCCGGTCGCGGCCGCAGGTGTCACAGTCGCGCTATATTGTGTCGCCTGCGCGCCCGTAACGGCCGACGCCGTGAGAGCCGTTGTCGTCTGCGCCAGCGTGAAGCTCACAAATGCGGGGACCGACCGCCGGCGAACGAAGTATCCAAATGTCTTCTGTCCGATCGCCGACTGCCACGTGATTCCTTCAGCAGGTGGCGCTATGACTGGAGCAAGCTGGAAAAACCGCAGCAGGTCCAGCGGACTTTGAATGCTGACGGCCAGCGGCACCTTACTTGAAAGCCCTATGGGTTGCAGCGTCGCGGCAAGGTTGCCGAAATCTTTGCGCGCGACGGGAACCAGCATCAGGATCGCAAGATCTGCATACGCGTTCGCGGTAAGAGTCAGGTCGATCGGCGCCAGGGACATGCTGTCTTCGATCAGCGCAGCCAGTTCGTCTTCCGGAACCAGGCTCAGGGTTACGTTTGTTTGCGCCGGAAAGAAATTTTGCGTCAGCGCTACGGTGTCGATGCTCGCGAAAGGGAATCGGCCGGCCGGCGGGAGAGCCTGAAAGTACGCAGCCGCAGGAAAATTCGGCGTCTGTTTCGCGGTTACCATCGGACCGGCGATCTGTTGAAGTTGGGCGTCGAACTGCCGCAGGTAGGCCTGTTGCGTCGCAATATCGGCAAGCCCGAACCGCAGGCCGTTCGGCTCCGGGCCGGAATCGCGTCGAACCATCCACTCATCGAGCCATTGAATCGTGTTGCGGTCGATGCTGATCATCGCGATGGGCAGCAGTGAATCCGACAGCGTTCCCGGATTATTTTCCACGAACACCTGCCGCGCCGCCGCGGCGTTTTTCCAGGTCGAATCGAAGTTCGCCGCGGGAATCGGATACGGAACGAGCGACACGGCTGTGGCTTCAATAATGCTGCCGTCGTGAGTCGTGCGGCTGCCTTGAATGTCGCTCGGATATGAGGTGATGGGATTCGCCGTGAACTGCACCGGCCGCAGGGCAAGCACATACAGGCCGCTACGCGTGCGCTCGACGGCCACTGGCATCTCTGACAGTCCGAATTGAACGTTGAGATCCTGTTCCTCCGCAAGGTCGGAGATCCGCACAGTCAGATCGGCCGCAAGCATCACCAGATTGCCGCCCGGCGTGTTGCCTTGTCCGGCGCCAATGACGATGGTTTCGGCATCTGCTTCGCCGCCATTCAGCACACGAGTGACTGTGAGGCCGTGGATCACTCCAAAGCCTGCGGCCTGGCCGAGCGTCGCCTGCCCTTGCAGGAAATAGTTTTGATCGCGCTGCAGATCCGGCGCAGCGAGGAGCCGGCCGTCGAACCAAAGGGGCCGCGTCCGGCTGCTGCCGGGTACGACGGAATTGTTGCCCAACGGCGTCAGCGAAATCACCGGCACAGGCAGCGGCACGGGCGCGGGCTGCGGCTTGATCGTGAGGCCCGGAAGCTTGATCAGGCTGAGGCTGACCGGCTTCACGCTGGTGATGCTCGTAAGATTCAGGTTCGCCATGGTCGATGCCTCACGACTCCGTTCCTGAGCCGAGGCCGTTCCAGCGCGCCAGAATCGACGACGGAATCACGAACAGTCGGGACGAATTGTTGATGTTTGTATTATTGAAGCCATTCAGGTTCCACGCCGGTGGATTGCCGCCGCTGCCCACGGTCGCGGGAACGAGAATGCGGGCGAGGAACACGGCGGTCTGGTCGAAGCCGGGCGGATATTCAGCAGGCTGTCGCTGCGGCCCAAGCGTTCCCGCCAGAAGCGACTGTTGCAGCGACGCGAGCGGCGGCTGATTCGCGCCCAAACCGGCCCAGGGATCCAATGGCGTCTTTGGAGTGGCGTCCGTGCGCAATACCAGTTGCATTGCGAATCCATCGAGCAGCCGGTTCGCCGAAAACGCGTCGGTCGCGTCGTAGTCGTCTTGCGAAGCGAAACACGGAGTGACGCCGCGAGTGCAACTCGCGAATGTTGCGAACACGTCGATCATCAAATTCGTCGTGTCGTGGATCGCCGTGTTCGGGTCCGCGATCGCCACTGTCCCGGGTGACTGGCCGGCTTGCTGCGCCTGCCACGCCTGTACGTACTGCGTGAGCCAGTCTTGGAGGACGATGCAAATGATGCGGGGCACCTCGATGATACGTCCCACACGGTCGATCGCCATGCCGGCCGTGACCTGAATTTCGAGTTTCGTGGGATCTGCGTTGCCGTCGGTCTGTACCAGCAAGCCCGACACGGTGCCTGAGCCGGTGAGCTGTAACAGCGCGCGCGCCAGGCGGCCGCGATGATAATCCTGCTCGGCCTGAAAATCTTCCACGCCGAGCATGCGTCCGGTGGAATAGAACACGCGCAGAGGCTGCGGAGGGGGATTCAAGGTGTCAGCCATGTTCAGCTCCTATTTCAATTCTCCTAGTCGATCTATACACTGGCCTGTCCGTTCTCCCAGCGCGGGTCGAGGCTGGGTGCGTGCTGGACCACGTCATATCGGCCCATACGGCTGCTGTCGACCACCACGGGATCCGCCGGTGGCTCCGGTGCGAGATAGGTGTTCGCTCCGAGCAGAGAAGCAAGGCCGATGAGAAAAGGCTGCGTGGCGGTCTGGATCGACGCCGCAATGTGCGCGGGCTTTTCTGCTTCGACGATCTGCTGGATGAGATTCACATCCACCTGCTCTACCTGGTTGTGAACGAAAACGATCATTCTCCAGGCCAGGCTGTCGAGGAACGCCTGTACCTGCGCCTGTTCCTGAGGGAGTTCCACCGTGCCGGCGAATTCAGTAAGAAAATCCGGATTGTGAGGATCGCCAAGGAACAGTGTGTCGCCGACGAAGGAATTCGAGTTCCCGCTGAATCCGGGCAGCAAGGGATCGTTCGTAATCGACAAATCGGCCCCGAGAACAGTCGCGAACGTGTGACGCAGGCGGAACGCTTCGACAACGAACACCGCGCCACGAGTCGCGAGGCCGTTGGTGGCGACGTCGATTGCTTGTGAAATGCCGGCCACCGTGCCCCGCTTCCGATGCAGATCCGGCGCCGCCAGCAGCAAGTCTCGCTGACGATCGGGTGGATAAAGACTGGGATCGACGCCGATCCACCCGCCAAGCCAGGAGATGGCTTCGTCAGGAGTCGATTCGGGCCGCGTCAGTAAATACGCGTTCGCGATCCGGTCCTCAATACGGGTCATCTGCGCTTCGAAAAGATTGACGAATCGCTCAAAGAAATTGCGTCTCGTGCTGGATCCAGGCGCATCAGCGTCCGGGCCGAACTTATGTTCGCGATACAGCTCCGGTAAATAGTGGTCGACGTACGAATAGCGCGATCCCCAGACGCGAACCGCCGCAACTTCCGGAGTGCTGCGCCGGTCGCCGGTGAGCTGAAGACGCAATGCGAGATAACGTCCGCTCAGGTTTCGCACGGCCGTCCCCACGCGTTGAATCAGCACCATGAACAGTCCCTGTGAATTCGGAATCGGATCTCCGCTGAGCATCGGCTTCGCGAACGCAACTTCGGAAGGCGTCGAAACCCAGGTCCCCTGGGGTGTTTCAGTGGGAACGGAAGTCGGGTCGACGTTGCCGAACATATGCGGATACCACGTCACCGAAGTCGTACCCGAGGTGAAATCCGCAGGATTATTTGACGCCCCGAGCCAAACCAGTACTCCGCATCGCGGCGGCAAAATCGCTTCCATGAACAAGCGATGCCATGTGGTCTGGGGCGATCCGCTGTCGATGATCTTTGCCGCGATGGGATCCGTGGTTCCGGCCGGCGCGAGAGAATTCAGCGACAAGGGCAGTAGCGGGTATAACGAACTTCCACGGGAGTAATACGGAGGCAGACTGAGCGTGTGCGCGAACGGCCCCGAGTTGACGCCGGAGAGGATATAGGTATCGCCTGCCGGAACGAGCTTTACCGGTGCGCCCTGCAAATCGAAAATCAAGGCCTCGTTGAGCGAAGTTGCAAGTACGGCGAGTTGTTGTGCGCCGATCCATGCAATGCCATAAGGAAATATCGTTTCAGAGAATGTCCATGGAATTGTCAGTCCGGTTGTTTCGTTGAACATTCGAAGGAATGCGGCGGTGTTGCTCGCGTCATTAGCCGCCCAGGAAATCATGGCGAACTGGCCGCCGGCCATCGCGGTAATTGCGATCCACGTTTCCGATGACGGCAGTGGATATCGCGCGACGATCTGCGGTGGATCCGGATTTGGGCTGCACGAGCGCAGAATGCCCGGATCGGGTGTATCCAGCGGTCCGACCTGAAGCGGTAGCCCGGCAACCCTGCCCAGCTGCGGAGTTGTTCGATCGAGGGCCAGCACGCCGCCTTCTTGAAGCGAGACCAGCCGCCAGAAGTGAAAATCGGGAATCGTGAGGGTGAAGTCGGGCCAGCGATTCCGCCGGTCTATCAGCACCAAAGATCCGCTCACGGCGATGTACAAGACACCGTCGAATCCCATTGCCAGATCGGTGACAGTCTGACCGGCCGGCGGCGTGTAGATGGCGACTTCGCCTGTGACCACGCCCCCGGCGAACACCGTCGAGGCCGTTTGATCCCAGCGTGCGTAATTGCCGAACGCATCCTGAGTCATCGGCGTGAGCTCGACCATTGCCGTGGCGGTTGCAAAGACTTCGACGGGAGGATTTCCGGTGCGAAGGCTCCGCAAATGAAGCCGCTGCCTGTCCGGACAGAAGTACAGCGTGTCCGAACCGCCGGGCGGAAGCCAATCCGCGGCGGTGTTCAGCATCCAGAAATTGAGTCCGTTTGCATCCATTGGAAATCGCTCAACACAACTTCGGTACGACCGGAACTGCAACCGTATTCGGCCCGGCCGCGGCAGCCGCGGGGATACTCGTGTCCGGCATCACGCCCGAACCATCCGGTCCCGCAGTGACGCTCACCTGCAACAGTTCCGGCAACTGCCAACTTTGAAGGGTTATCTCCGATCGATTGTTCGAGTCCACCGGCACGGCTTGATATCCGCCGGATGCGAGCGCCTGGAACAACAGCAATCCGTTTACTTCCACCACGCCGGCGACCTGGCTGACAATTACTTCGAGCTCCAGACTGCGCACCAGGCGGCCCAACGGCCATCCGGAATTGGCGGCCCCGCCGGGCGCCAGCGGCCACATGTAATTTCGCAGCGCGAGTTCCACCTGGCTGCTCACCTGGAGGAGATTGAATCCGCTGCGGACTTCGACGGCTGCACTGATCCCGAGCCCCACATACTCCGTTCCGATCACATACATTTCGGAGCCTACGGGGCGCCTCGGATCGAGATATGCGTATACGCTTTCGAGCAGAGTACGATCTGCGCGCGGACAGGGTGGCTGAACGCCTTCCTTTTCCGGAATAGTCATGACAGACACGACCCCTGGAAAGTTCAGGTCGCGTGTTTGAGGTTTGAACAAGGGCAGCACTTCGACTCTGCCGATGGCCGCGCCGGGGGTTTCCATCGCGAGATCCTGATAATCGCTCGCCGTGACCGCACGTTCCTGGTGGCGAAGGCGCGCGGGCAATCTCTGTTCCGCCTGGTCCAGAGTTTCCGGGTCCGCCCCGCCCGACGCCGCTATGGGTTGTTGTACGGTAAACTTTGTCTGGGTGACGCCATTGGGATCTTTCCCGGTGATTTTGTTGAGAGTTGCCGCGGGGACATTCCCCGCTACGCCTCCTCCGGCGCGCATCTGGCGCACGCGGATACGGCGGCCGATCGGCGGAATCAAACCCTGCATCTGATTTCCGAATGTTACGGTTCCCGCTTCCGGGTCGAGGACGTACGCCGGAATGGGCCCTTGCAACACGGCCAGATCGTCGATTGCCTGCCACTGCTGGTATCCAAGCCCGGGCATGTCGACTTCGAGAATGAAGGTAGCCGGATCGATTTGCGTTTGGGTGACGGAGAATACCTGCCCGCCGGCGCCGCTGCTGACACCGATCACGATCAGGCTGAAGGTCGTGCGCTGATCGATCGCCACGGCATTCACACCGGCCCAACTCAGTGTGAGCGCGCTCTGTACGTTGACGCGAATCCAGGCGGCCAGAATGCCGTCGATATTCGGATCGTCGATGCGTGGGGGTTTGGCGCCCACTCCGGCCTGCGAGTCGGTGCGAACATCGTTTGCGGGCGCTCCGATATCGGCGCCCTGCGGCAACACCAGCCGCACGACTCCAGGGTTCGTCAAGCCGTTCGTTGTATCCTCAGCGACCGAAAGGGAGTGGTAGGTTACCGGCTGGCCCGCTGGAGAGTTGCCGCTGATCTGCCACGTTGCCGGCACCGGCGCGAGTGTTCCGGCGCCTGCAAGCGGATCGGCGGCGGGCAGCGACGGGACGAACCCGAGATTCAGAATCCGCTCGCCGCTTGCGCCACCCAGTGTCGCGCGCACCGCTGCCAGGTTTGCAGGCTTGCCCGCAAGCAGCGCGAACCAGATACATTGATCCATTGAGCCGTTTTGTACGTCGATGCCGATCGGATCGGCCTGATTTCCCGCGAAGACGGGCATCGTTGTGTAGCCCGAAGGCACCGCGCTCAGGCTATAAAGCGATTTGAGCCCGGTGAGCAGGGGCAGGGCCGCCGCCTGCTGCGCGGATGTCAGCGGAGCCTTGATGTACGCCTGGGCCGTGATGGGCAGCACGTCAAGCTCGTTTAATGTCTCGAACGCCGGCGGCCCCTGCACAGAAGCGCCCTGCACCAGAGTGACAGCATTGGTCGCGGAAGGATCCGCGGATAACGAGAGAATCGAGGCCGCCGCCGCTGCCGGCAGCATAGGCTGTCCCAGCAGCCGCAGAAATGCGATGCGCTGTCTCTCCGGAATCAGGTTCGCCCGATACAGGATCGTGTCCGCCAGCCACGCAAAGAGCTCGATCAGCGTGCGCCCGGGGTCGCCTGTTTGTGCCGAGGTCCATTCGGGCGTGTGCGCGGGGATGCTCGTGAGCATCTCCTGTACCAGGTCGTCGTAGGATCGATCGTCTAGAGCAGGTGGTATAAGTGGCACGGCCCTCACCCAGCTTGCATCGTCACGCCGACTTGCCGTGACGCGTTAGTACGCAGTTCGCGATAGTGAATTTGGACTGCAATTTCGGCCGGCGCGCCGTCAATCGTGTTTACTTCGACGGCATCGACCGTGATCCGGTTTTCATATTGTTGAAGCGCGTCCAGAATGGCGCTCTGAATCTGCCTTCGAATCGCCACTGTGTTGCCTTCATCCAGGAAGTTCTGCAGACCCGCGCCGAAGAACTGCGCCATCAGCTGTTCACCGGGCCGCGTCGTCAAGATGATGCGGATCGCGTCGCGCACGCTCTGCTCGAGCGTGGGGAAGATCATGACGCCGTCCACCGGCATGGGCAGAAACGGCCAGCCTATCGGGTCTCGATAGGTATTAGGTGCCATCGGTATCTCCTGAATTCGCCGGAGTCGGCAAAGGAAATGGAATGCAGATTTTGATGAACGGAAGCCAGAAGAAAACGATATTCAGCAGCGTCAGAAAAATATTCAGCACAAAAAACGCGCATATCGTGATCAGCGGGATGCTGAATCCGCAGATCCAATTGAGCTGAATCCCTGAATTTGTCGGGGGTGTGCCTGCCGAAAGACCCGAAAGGCTGCTGCCCGACAGGGCGTTCATCAGCGATGCGGGCACGGTGAATGCGCAATTGGGCTTGGCATTCTTGAGAAAATTGCGATCGGTCGGATCGGGCAGTGGCACCGGCGCCAGCGAACGACCTGCGCTTTCGTGCCAGGCGGCGATGCGAAATGGGTCGCTGAACTTGCTCCACACCAGTTCGGACGGGCATTGGGGCGCATGAGGCTTGAGGCGAAGGAATACACGGATACGATAAAGCCGCGTCGCATCCTGAAAACGGCCGACCGGCGCGGCGACAATGGAACTGCGGTTCTGTAGCAGCGTCGTGATCAGCGCGAGAATCTTCGCCGCATCGGCTGCAGAGAACGGATCCCAGGCATGCGGCATGGTGATTTGTGGAGCCGGGCCGCCGCTAGCGGGATCGTAGTCGATCAAAACTGCAGCTGCGTTCTGATAGAACGTACCCATCGGCGTCGCCGAATTTGCTGCGTCGTAGACGTTGAATTGATTCAGTTCGGCAATCAGCGCCTGTGCTTGAGGCGTGCCCTGAAACGCTCCAGCGACCGTATACAGCAGTCGCAGGGCCGACGAAAACGTCGGGAAGTTATATGCGCCATGCGCCTTCGCGAACTCATCCGACATGAACCGGTTGTCGACAGGTTGATCCGCATAAGGCGCCGAATGCGGTACCGCTTGCAGCAAGGTCGGCAGGCTGGTCGAAAGGATATTGGGGTCATACTGCGGCGCAGCGGGCTGATTTGTTGTCACATCTGAACTTGCCGTCGGAATAACGGCATAGACAAACGTGCGGCCCGCCGCATCGCAAGCTGCGGGCGGGGCGACAAACGCCGGTGTGAATACCTCGGTTTGTGCGGCCGCCAGCGTCTGCTGTGCGAGAAGGCTATCCAGCGCGGGCTGGCCCGATTGCAATTGCCGCCGCTTTGTCGGATCGGGATCCTGCCGTTCCTGCAATTTGTTCAACGCGAGCCACTGAAATTGGCCGTCGGCCGATTTCATCCATGCGGAAGGCGGTGACGAAAAATCATCGACGCCGGCTTTGCGAATCACGCGCCGAATCACAACTCCGGCCGATTCGACGCGCTTCGGATCGAGCCGCGGGAACCCGGCGCTGTCGCATGTTAAATCGAGCAAAGCGAGATGCACGATGCGTTGCACCGGCTGATAAAGCGTTACGGTCGAAGCCGGGGAGGTGGCCAATGTTGTAATCGAGGAACCGGCAGTTGGCGCCAGTGCGGAAAGATCCGTCAGGAACCGTGCGGGAAAATCCTCGTCGTTCATCTGCAGCAGCGCGGGCCGGGACTGCGTCACGCCGCTGAGGGCGATGCCCTGAACACGGATGTCGTGATTTACCATACGTTCCCTGCTCCCGGGGTGTAGGTTGTCGCGACCACCGTCGTGGCCTGCAGGACCTGGCACTGCACGATGCCGCTGAACGTGCTCATGGCGGCCGAAACGGTTACGGTCGGAGCAGTAACATCGACCTCGCTTGCGGCGGTGATCTGCACTGTGCCGGTCGGGGCGTTGATCGTGACCCCGCTTGTGTCGATTTTGACGGATGTCTGTTCGGAATTGGTGAATTCGATCGACCCGCCACCGCTGTCGGTCATCGTTCCCGTCAGACCGCCCGGCGTCGAGAATGTGATCGTCGGCTCGCCGGAGCTTTCTTCGACAATAGCGATGCGGGTTCCGGCCTTACCGGTAATGGTCCACCGGTCCACCGAATTGCCGGAACCGCCTAGCGTTTCGGGGGCGGAATCCTGCCCGTTCCACAGACTTCCAACGACGATCGGAAATCGGGGATCGCCGGACAGAAATACGACAACGACTTCGTCGCCGACATCGGGGATGAAGAATCCGCCGCGATTGCCGCCCGCAAAAGGCACTGCGACGCGCGCCCACACCGGCGCGTCCTGATCATCGACGCCATCGGTGTTGTAGATGCGCACTTGTACGCGATTACGCGACGCGGGATCGTTCACATTGACCACGGTCGCGAGAAATGCGGCCGATCCCAACATTTGCACTGAATTGTCGCGCACCAGAAAACTCATGATGCGTTCCCCAGATACGCGCCTTCGGCCGTGAATTCAGTTTCGTAGCCTTTGTCCGTATCCCAACGATGGATTGCCGAAGTGACGTAGTAATAATTCGAGAAGCGAGGCCCCAGTCCAGTCAGGTTGAGCCAGGTGCCGACACGCAGTCCGGGATTTCCTTCCGCACATCCATGCGCCACCACGAATCTGCGCAGCCGCTGCACAAATTCGGCATCGGCCAGCGCCTGCGCCTCGGATTGGTCTGAATTGGCGAATTGTCCGGCCTGTTCCGATCGTTCGCTGAGCGCTTGCGTCAGCCAATCCTTGCCGGTTTGACCGGAACCCAGGCCGAAATCCGACGATTGGCTGGTGGCAGAAATGGTTTGTCCCTGCTGGAAATCCCAGCCGGTCACCGTGACTTGTGTGACCTGATGCGCCAGGTCTGCCAGCACGCGCACCTCTCGTAACTGGCTGTTCATGTCGAGTTGAAGCGACGTGCGCTGCACCTGGCTGCGTGGAGACGCGTGCAGTTCGTCGCCCACGACCTGCAGGTCTGCGTCGTAGCGGGCCAGCAGACGGCGCAGAAATCCGAGATCGGTTTCATTGAACTGCTGCTCGGTGCCGACACCGGCATCGAGACCGTTAACCTGCGGCGTCAGGCCGAGACCATTTGCGACTTGCGTCACGATATCGCCAAGCGTGGAAACATCCCAGGTCTTGGTGCGCCGTTTCATGCGCGCGCCTTGCAATGAATCCTCGGAGAGCACCACGAGTTCCGGCGGCCCGCTGCGCGGAAAGCGTCCCTCAAGCGCAGTGATTTTGCCGCGGAAGATTTCGGTGGGCGAATTGACGTTGCCCGCAAAAACCTTGAGCTGCGTTCCCAGCTTTAAAATCTGTCCGTCCTCGAACGCCAGATCGGCAAGCCCGCCCTGAAAAGATCCGAAATTACTCAGGCGCAACTCGAGCGACGACATCCCGCCTTCCCGCTCGCGCATTTCCATGCCGAGAAGTTGATTGGCGATGACGTCATTGAATTGCCCATCCACCTGGACAGTGGGTATGGCGCTATAAACTGCGTCCTGAGTGAGCGCTTGTTCGGGCATGGCCTATTCCGTTGTTAACCTCTGCGAGCGTTCGGAGAGCATCGCCATCTGTTGCCGCAGATCGACCGGTTCTTTCGCTGAAGCCGCCGCGGGGGCCTGGGCAGCCGAAGCGGTTCCGCCGCTTTTTACATCAATTTCCATGTCGTCGATCGTTACTGCCATCGCGCGCTCCTTAATTTCGTGGTCACAAATTTAGTCGTCATCGAAAACCAGGCGGTCGCTGAAATTGAATGACGTTCCGACGTCTGTGGAGAAGCCCGAGCCAGCATTCGCCGCGCCGCCCAGGCTGAAGCTGGCGTTCACGCCGGTAGAAACGTCGGTGCTGACAGTTGCCGGAAGCATTCGCAGTGGATTCAGTCCCGTTGTCGTACTCATGGTTGCGCGGCCGACTTCAAGTCCAGCGAATGCGTTTGCGGTTGCGGGAATGCCTGCTGATGCCGGGCCGCCGAACAACGCGCCTCCGCCCACGCCCGCCGAGATTTGTAAACTGGCCGTCGCAGCGACTCCTGCGCCCGCTCCCAGCGACAGGCCTCCTCCTGCGCTTCCGCCGATCGATAAGCCGGCGCCCGCACTTGCCGATGCAGATGCCGAGGCCGAAAAGTCCGCTGCCGCGTTCAGTTGAATGCCGGCGCTGACATTCAAGGACGCACCGGCAGTGAAGCGCAGACTGTCGAGTCCGTTGTCGGCGCCAAGTTGCCGGGCCGCATCCGGATCGCCTCCCAAGGTCGACAAAGACGTAAGATTGTTATTGCGACCGGTCGGGACAACACTGCCGGGAGTGCCAAGGGTACCGGCGACTTTAGCCTTTGAAAACTTGGCACCCTCGTCGAACACGTGATCCTGCCGGGCCAGACCGATGCTGACCAATGCCCGCAGCGGCACGCCGTCGGCGGAAAAGAAATCGATCGTCTCTTTAAAGCTCTCCATGATGCCCTTGAATTCATACGAGCCCCATTGGAAACTCAGTACCGGTTGCGCCTGCGCGTTCCCGCTGCTCTGATTTTTTCCGGCGTTTGCCGATGCCTGCATAAACATGGCGACTTTGTTCGTTGTCTGGCGCACGTCCACACCGGTGCCAGTCGTGTCAAATTGCAGATCCATCGTCAGTTTGCCTGAGAACTGCGCGGCGAATTGCCGCCGCTTCGGGTCGGCGGCCTGCTGTTTGGTCGAATTCTCGATCGTATAGACGAGCGAAGCCGGATTGAAGTGCACTGTGACTTCGGTTCGGTCCGGACCGAGAGACTTCAGTTTTGCTTTCTGGGTAACAGGAATCGGGTTATCCATAAGTGTTCACTTCACGGGAACCGCAGACAGCCCCTCATGCACGAGGTGCAGTTCCTCGATTCCAACTTCGGTTCCTTTTGAGTTCAAGTCTGCAAACTTGAATTTGGTGGGCATCGCGCGATCGAGCTGCCAACCGATCAAAGGTTTTCCCTTGCCATCCAACAGCGTGATGGTCACCTGCAAGCGCGCGGCATATTTCCCGGCGCTGATCGTATTAAAAACCTGCCAGAGATTCCGATTGGTGCTGACGCCGCGCTTCAGTACGACGGTGGCGAAAGTGATCGGGCCTGCGCGCTGAGGAACGCCGTAGTTCGTGCCACCCTCCTTGATTGCCTTGGCTTCCATGGTCGCTTCAAGTCCTGTGCACTCGGCGAAGGCGCCCTTGCAAATGTTGACGGGGCCACCGGGCTTCGTCGAACCGACCGACTCGGACTTGAAGTCCACTTGAAAGTTGAAAATGTTCAAGGGAACCAGCGGCATCAGCTTATCTCCTGCAAGACGACATTTGCCTGTGAACTGGTGCCGCTGGTTTCGAGGGCAAGCGTCACGCGAATCAACTCGATGGTCGAGGCGGCATTGAACGTCACCAGGGCGACCAGCCTTCCGTTATCGAGATCGTTCTGTGTCATTGTGCTGCTGTCGCAGCGAACCGAAAACGCATCCTGAATCGTTGCGCCGTCCAGCGCGTTCAACTGCCACAGCCGCGTCATGAGCTGGAGCAGGAAACTTTGCACGCGCGCCCATAACAAAGGGCCGTTCGCTTGAAAAACAATCTGCTCGCCGAGCGTGCGCGAGGCGCGGAGAATCACCGCGACCAGCCGATGAATGCGGCCCGGCCGGTAACTTTCGCCTGCATAGGCCGTCACGTCCGAAAGCAAGGCAAGCCCGCTTGGCGAGGGCCCGAAGAGGCTGATGCGTTCGACCAGCGGCTTGGTTGAATTGTCACCCCACACCAGCGGCGTGGCGGATACTCGTGTTTCCTGGGCGGGCAGGATGGCGGAGACATCGTAGATTTCCGACGGTTGTATTCTGACCGCGCTCGTGAAGGTTCCTCGGGTGAGCGCATTGCGCGCCAGAATGCCCACGAGCGCGCCGTCCGGCGATTCCAGTTCTTCGAGGAGGACCTGAGAACTGGTTGTCTTCAGCCATGGGTAAGCGAGTTGCAAAAATGCGCTGGAGATTCCGATGTCGAGACCGGTTTCACCGTCGCCCGCCGGCTCGGGCATCACGGCGGCGATGACACCATGGATGTCCTGAGTAAGGCTGGCCGACGGATTCTCCTGCGCAGCCGCGACGCCGGTGTCTTGCGGCATCGGGAACGCGGCGACCAGCAACATTTCGCGCAGCTGGCCTTGCGAAAGAAATTGCAGAACCGACTGCACAGCCAGCGCCCAGCGCGTGTAGTCGTCCAGTGTGAGACGCGGAGCGGCAGCGTTATATTGAAGCGGCGGTGTAACCGTGACGTCTTCGTTCGAGCATTCCTCGAATTGAACCGGGCCTGCTGGGGAGACCGGCTCCTGACCCTGTGCGCCGGCCGGCGCGGATGCGCTCAACACGGGCAGATCGGGAATTGCAAGGAAGGAAACATCCGGCAGGCCGGATAAGTGTCCGGCGCCGTGCCAGCTTCGCTGATCGTCCAGTTCGGCGCCCGTAGTGGGGAGCAGAACGCTGAGCGTTGCCGCTTTCATCGCTGGCGTATCCGACGGAGCGACGGGATCGCCCATCCGAACGATGTAGCAGCGCTTGCCTCCTTGCGCGAAAAACGTCCGTACCGATGCCGCGAGATAATCCGTTCCGAAACTCGCCGTGCTGCCGCCGGCGTCGAACAACGACGTAAATGCCAGGTAACTTTCGATTGGAATGGGAACATCGAAAATGGGGGAAAGCGAGCGGGCGAACGGCCCGGTCACCCAGCCCTGCAGGTTCAGCCAGTCCATGATTGCTGGAGGAATCGCCTGGGCCGCGGGAATTGTCGTACCCGGCAGATAGCGCGCGAGCCCGACAAAACAAGCGACGTCGGCGCGCGCCGGATCCACCTGTGCGATGGGGCGTTCTTTTTCGAATACGATTCGGCTCATGACTTCTCTTGTCGAGTCCTACCTGCCGGGTCCCTGCACGTTACGATGCTGGATCGATCTCGAAGCCCTCGGCACAGAGCACCAGTTCTTCCATCGCGACTTCGCCGCCGCCCTTGCCGGCCAGCGTCGGTCCGGTGTACTTCATCGGGACGACGTTACGCAGCTTCCATGACTGCACCGGATTCGCGGCTTCGTCGCGCAAGGTGATAATCACGTCACGCTGTGCCAGGATTCCCGTTGTCTCTGTTTGCGTGATCCAGTCCCAGAGGTCGGAGGAATCGACGACGCCGCGTTTGAGCGTCACGTCGCCGACCTTGTGTGAGCCTGGGATCTTGCGCACATGTGATTCGGCTTCATTGCCGTCGCGATATTCGGAAATATGAATTTCCGTGCTCAGCCCCGATACGTCGGAGAAACCGCCCAGCAGTTTCTCCGGATCGCGGGGCCCGTTGAGATTAACGATGTAGTTATAAGAAGGATACGGTGCGGTTCTCGCCATCGCGGTTCTCCTGTTCTTGAAAGTTCGTTAACTTTGCGCGTCTGCGGTCTTCTGCCCGATTCGGAAAATAACGAACTCGGCCGGCTTCAGCAGTGCGACGCCGATCAGGCAGATCATGCGTCCGTTGTCGAGGTCGTTTTGGGTCATCGTCGTCCGGTCGCAGCGCACAAAAAAAGCCTGGGCCGCGGAATCGCCGAGCAGGTTGCCCTCTTTCCATTCGTTGTAGAGGAACGAGTCGATCGCTTCTTTTACTCGCGACCAGAGCGCCGGACCGTTGTTCTCGAAAACCGCCCATTGCGTACTGTTGTCGATGGAGTGTTCGAGATAGATCAGGTAACGCCGGACGTTGACATACATGAACTCGGTATCGGAGCTGACCGTGCGCGCGCCCCACACGCGATATCCGCGATTGGGAAAGTAGCGCAGGCAGTTGATGCCGAGCGGATTCAGCAGTTGCTGTTCATTGAAGGTGATGTTGCGCTCGAAGCGCGAGGCGCCCAGAACGACCTCGTTTGCAGGAGCTTTGGCGACTCCGTTCTGCTGGTCGCTGCGCGCATAAATCCCAGCCAAGTAGCCCGACGGTGGTATTGCGATCTCGGCGGGAATCGACGATCCGGAGCGCGCCAGCGGATTGGGCACGATCACCCAGGGCACATACAGGGCAGCGTAGCTGGTATCAATCTGCGCCCGGACATCTTCATTGTCGGATGCAAGCTGGTTCGGCGGCGTCTCCAGAATCGCAATGCGATAGGCGCGCTGCTGGCTCACATGCGTGATGAGAGAATTGATAATGTCCTGGCTCGCGTCGAACACTCCCGATCCGGGAGCGGCGACGATCGCCACATCCTCCAGCGCGGTAAAATAAGCCAGGGCGTTATCGTAATCGGTCGACTCCGGCTCGATGCCGTCGTCCCCTCCCGTCAGAGCGTAGGTCTTTTGTCCGTTTGCCAGCGGCGAACCTGCGTTACCGAAGATTGCTTCGTACAGCGTTACCGGATTCAACGTGCTGCCGATGCTGAAGGCGATCTGATTCTGCAGCGCGTCGATGTGCCTTGGTGGGGTGGCGCCGAGCGCCGCGCCCAGAAAGTTCGGATGCGCGGGATCGAAACCGAGCCCGTCGAAGACCTGCGGCGAGTCCGATGCACCATTCGCGGTAACGCGCATCGTGAGTGTGTAGAGATTCGCCGGCAGGGGGGTGGCCAGCGGATTCGTGCCGTTCATAAAGGCGGCGCCGGTGCCGTTGGTATAGAAGGTTATGCTTGCCGGAGCGAAGACCGGGGCGTTTACCCCGTGCGCCGCGGCAGTTGAACCGGCCGAACCGCGCGTGATGGTCAACTTCGTGCCCGTCGCGTCCGAGCCTGTCACCGTCACGATTTCGTCTTCGATTTGGATCGTGGGCGGGTTGCCCCCCGGAATCGGTGCGGACAGCGTGACCGAGGTGTCTGCCGCGCTGATGGCGGCGGCGACCGACGCGACAGGCGCGAACACTGCCGCACCGTTTCCGTGCGCAGCAGCCGTGGTCCCAACCGCGCCGCGGGTGACGGTCAGTTTGGTTTTCGCGGCATCGACCGCAGTTACGTTCATGATTTCGCTGTCGACAAGCACGGCGCCGGGAACCGCGCCGGTATACGGAGAACCGATCGTTATGTCCGTGTCGCCAGAGGCCGCCGCAGCGCTAAGCACGGCAATCGAAGCGCCGCCCGGCGGAATCGTCGCGATGAGTGAACCGGCCGGCAGTCCGCCGACATTCTGCGTCTTCACCGCTTTCACAACCACTGTTACCGTCTGACTCCCGAACGCGCCTGGAAAGCGCGCTGCCACCGTAACGTTGTTGTCCGCAGGAGTTCCGCACGACGCCACACCGGCGTCCGTCGTGGATGACGGCACGAACACGCGGGACACGTACAACTCGGATCCGCCGTTGTCGAAAAACCCCTTTACACTCAACGCCAGATAATTCGTGTTCTGGACATCCGTGGCGCCTTTGATTGAGAGATTGTCGTATCCACCATAAATGTTCTGGAAATCGCCGAAACTGGTCAGCAATTCCGGAGTCTGGTTAACGGGGCCTGTGAGCGTAAGCCCCGCAAAGGCCGCGGTGCTGGTGCCTACGCCTTCGATGGAAGGAGCACGAAAGCTGACTTCTTCAACATAAACTCCCGGAGCGAGGTACTGCGCCATATGTTCTCCTTAGTAGTCAAACTGAAATCGTGATCTGCGCGTAAAGCGTTTCCCGGGCCTCCAATGCGCCCGTCTGCGTACCCGTCTTAAACGACGGATTTGATAGATTTCCCAACATGACGTCCGGATTCGGAATCCAACCCTGCGGCTGCGTCAGCATGCCCGGGTCGAACCACGCCTGGACCGTAACGGAAGTAGCCGACTCCGTTACAGGATCGGTTGCCGTGCTGGTCACTTGGATGCCGAGTCCCGTTACGGCCAGCAGCGCTTCACCGCGCGTATCGGTCATGCCGGTTGCGGCGACGCTGTTATCGGCAAGCAGGACGCGCACGACAGCCCACGGCAAGGGAACGCCGGCGTTCGAAGCGACAGACACCCGCACCACGGCCCAATTCAATTCGACCGGGCCGGACGGACCCGGGTACAAGGGCACCTGCTGCGGCGTGAATACGCCCGCCAGACTTTGCGGCGCTTGAATCTGCGCCCGCCGGGCGAGATAGCGCAAGCTCGGATCGGAGACGGAAATTTCGAGAGTTTGCGCCGCCGGCCAGGGTGTGGCTGGAATGAATTGATTCGTCAGCGCCGTAAAGCCGGGCCCGTTGAAGATCGCATACACGCCGCTTCGATTCACCTTCACCGCCAACTGCGCGCTGGTTACCGGCAATGGGTTCTCTATTGAGCTGTTCGTGATCGCGTCGACGAAAATGAATCCGCCCAATACGCGCCGGTCGACCGATTCCAAAATTCCCGGCGTCATTGCGCATCCTCGTTCTGTTCATATGTGAATCTTGTAGCGACCACAGGGGAAGCCGGAGTCACCGTGCGATCAATCCGCACCACTCGAGCCACATAAGCGACACTCAACCGGTACTTCGGGCCTAACGCATCCCAGATACGCAAAATATCTTCGAGGCTGAGATCCGCCAGCACGAGTTGAACGCTTTCGGTCGCATCCCAGCCGCCATCCGACGACAGCACGGAGCGGTCGAGAATCGGGGCGGTCTGCAACTGCTGTAGCGTCCAGCCGAGGATCGTTTGCTCGGCCTGCGCGCTGGTGCCCCAATAAGTGAACAGATAATGGAGGTCGAGGAAAATCGCCGGCTGCTTCGTGGGTGCGTTTTGCAATCGTCCCGCGGCGCGAAAATTTTCGTTGACGGTCACGCGATGCAGAAAGATGGAGACCGTCTTATCGAGTTCAGTCTGCTCCTCGGTGGCGATTTCGGTGCTGGAGACGAGTCTGAACTGGCAGGCGAAGTTCTGGGACAGATCTGAAGGGTAGACGCTCTGAAGATAGGTCGCAATCGAGTTGCCCACCGAGTAAATTGCCGAGTAGTTAGCCAACGAAATGCTCTCCGGGTTCTCGGGCAAAGCGTTCCACCGCTTCGCGCTCATTCTCGTTCAGGCCGTAGATCCGCGTCTCTGACGTCTCGCCCCGCGTCACCAGCCATCCTCGTCGTAAAAGTTCGTCGAGCACGGTTCTCAGCATTTCCTGGCTCACTGTGCCAGCCCCGCGCAACCACCAGATCCGGACGCCTTCGATACTGTCGGCAGCAGTTGGATGTTCGAGAAGATACCGCAGCACCAGGCGTTCAAGCGCATCGCGATTCTGGAATTTGTTAGCCAAGGGATATTTAGCCGCAAACATCAAGACAGGCAACTCGACCGCCAACTTGAGGCGGCGAATCGATTCAAGAACTTACCATTGCGGGATGCGCCCGCATGCGGCAGTGCTGCCGCGGCGCTGGTGCGCCCGAGCGCAATCCGTGGCGATTTGTCTGGGAGGCAAAAAAGCCGCGCAACGCGGCAATTCTGCCGCGCCTTCGGCAATACGATCCAAGCGCGTTTCGTTGCCGGTGCGACAGCGGCTAGGCGCTCGCGCTCTTTTGTGTGTCTTTGAAAGAGGGAACTGCGATGGAATACTTGCGGAGCAGGCGCTGAAAACTGCGGCGTTCTTTCCCCGCAAGTTTAGCGGCTTGTGTGACATTGCCTTCACACCGTCGTAATACGGCCGAAAGGTAACTGCGCTCGCACTGGCTTACGGCAACGTTCTTCGCTGCCTTCAGCGTCAAGTGAACGCTCGCGATGGGAGTGACGGTTCCCGGAAGGTCGAGATCCGCAGCCGTCAGCACCGGCGATTTTGCGGTGAGTACGGACCGTTGAATCACAGCTTGGAGTTCGCGAACGTTTCCCGGCCAGCGATACGCCTGGAGGCGGGCGATCAACGAATCGTCGAAGCCGGTCACCGCACGCCGATGCGTCAATGCGTATTCGCGAACATAATGCGCTGCCAGCGCCGGCACATCATCCAACCGATCGCGCAACGGAGGAATCGTCAAGCTCAAAATGTTCAATCGGAAATAAAGGTCCTCGCGGAACTGGCGCGCATCGACGCGATGCCGCAAATTGCAGTTGGTGGCCGCGACGATACGGATATTTGCAGGCATCATATGTGCCGAGCCGACCGGGCGATACTCGCGTTCCTGAAGAACGCGCAAAATCTTCACCTGCGCGCTTGCGGTCAGCGCATCGACTTCGTCGAGAAAGAGTGTTCCGGCTTCGGCATAAGCCAGAAGGCCGATTTCGTTGGACTTCGCATCGGTATACGCGCCCCGGCGGTGACCGAACAGTTCATTTTCGAGAAGATGGTCGGGAATTGCGCCGCAATTCACGGGTACGAAAGGACCGTTTTTGCGGCGGCCCAGATAATGAATCGCTCGCGCGAACAATTCCTTTCCTGTACCGGTTTCCCCGGACAAAAGGCACGTTACTTCCGTTTCGGAGATCAGCGCGACGCGCTCCGCAGCGGTTTGCATGGCCGCCGACTGTCCAATCACGCCCGGAAGACTCTCGACTCGCTGAATGTTCCTTTGGTCTAGTGCCATTGCTGCTCCAGAAGAGTAGGCCGCGCAGCCAACTTCGATTGAGTGATGCTTGCGCTGGTGTGAGGGACAATGTCAACCCTGCGCGCCAGCGCTCGATGCTAGTTCTCAGCAGTAGATCCCGGATCAGCCATGAGCGACAGTGCACCGAAGGCCGCTCGAATGATCCGTTCAATTTCCTCCGCCCGTTTTGTGCCATTCCAGAAGATGTCTTTGAGAAAATCGATATCGCTATCCAGCTTGAGCGTCCTGCCGAAGAATTCCACAAGCGGATAGCTGACCGCAACGCTCCGATTCAGGCTGTCCAATTCAATGCGCATTTGTTCGTATCCCCGTTGAAAAGCCTGCATCAACGCAACTTCAGCGCTGTGCTCAACCCCTTCAATCCCACTCAAGAGGCCGGAGTTAGCGGCTGAGGTTCCACCGCCTGCTTTCTGATCGAGTTGGTTTATCGCCTGATCCGACGAATTCTTGAGTCTGGACAGATTCAGGATTCCCCATACGGATGTGACGATTGCTGCGGCGCCGCCTGTTCCGGCCGCCAGGTGTGAGATCGACGGGAACAACAGAAGGCCTCCCCCGACTGCGACCACGATTCCACAAATGACTAACGCCCAGGCGAGCGCGCGGCTCGCACCGAATGCATTCTCCACGGCAGCCGCTGCTTCGCTTCGGATATCCTTGACCAGCGTTTGGGCCTGGCGTGCCTCGGCTATAAAATTGTTGCGCACGCCGTTTCCAATGTCGGTCGTGATCTCTTCCATAATCTTGTGGGCTGCGGTTTCCATATTGTATCCGCGCAGGCTTTCCTGCCCGGTTAGAAGCGTTTGCCAGACGTTCGTCTGCTCGGTCAGCGCCAAACGCATGAGTCTCCGCCAGCCCGGTTTATCCGTCTCAATGTTCCGGAGGTTCTTCTGATTCTCAGGCTGCGAGATCCATTTCACCGCCGCGAGCCAATAATCGAGACTGTCCTTGATCGCACGAATCGATTGGCTGGGGAGGTCAGGGTTAGGCGTCGACGGACTGTCGGTGTCCGTCGGCTTTTTCTGTTCGGGATGTTCGAGATAATACGCATCGTCCAACGCGGAACTGAGCGCGCTGACCTGATGCTGTAGACGCATGATGGCCTGGTCGGTGAAGACGCCGTCCCACGCTTTTGTGATTTCACTTGGAGCGCTTCCCGGGCTGTTCTCCAACGGAACGATTGCGACCAACAGCTCCCACGAAAGCGAACACATGGAGTGGCCCGCCTCGTAGGCAATCAGTTCGAGCCCATTGTTGGGAAGCTGGCCGCCGGCGTAATAGTGTTCACGAAGGTACCCATGCCACGCTTCGAGATACTGGATGCTTTGCGATGTCAGAAGCGTCCGGGCCTTTTGCAGGTCCGTTCCGGCCAAGTCCGTTGTCAGATTCGGAGGGACGGCTTGCAACAGGAGACTCTGAAGGTCGTTTATGACCGCTGGAGTGAGGCTCTCTTTTGCTTCGGTGTATAGCAGAGTAACGCAATTGATCGAGCGCCGCGTCACGTCGTACAAGGCAAAGTCGTTCAGGATCGTTTTGTTTTTGTCAGTCGCATCGGTCCGGCGCGTTATACCGATGTCCGCATAATCCACCGCCGCTTGAGGCGCGGGGATTGCAGGAACTGCTGTAGTTCCCGTGCCGCCAGCGCCTCCCGTTACGGAAATCGGAGCGGGTGCTTCGGTGCCGGCCGATGCAGGATACAGATGTTTCAACTCGCCGGGCTTCGGTGGAGCGTAAACCGTGTTTGTCGTGGTTGCTTCTGGAAACGCTTGATTGGTGATGGCAGCGACGCGGCTGAAACACGAGCGCCACATACTGGGAAGCCGCAACCACCGGTCAGGGCCGTTGGCATTCGGAACCTCGACCTTGAGACGACTTTGAAGTTCTACAATCTGCCAGCCGAGTGTAAACGCATCCTGTACTGCATTGCGTACGTTTTCCATCCGGTCTCCTTGTTCAAGCCTCCATCATGCTGCCTGGCTGCCTGAAAACGGGTTGCTCGTAATCGAGATTCAGACCTATGTGTTTTAGCGCAATTTGCCAAGTACCAGTTCCGTAAAAAAAGGAAAACTGCCCGTCAGCACCTCTGCTGACAGCAGGGACTCAAAAATGACCAGAATTGCATCTTGCAGGCTCATTCGAGCAGGTCCGCAGATATAAACCCTTTACTTGATTTCTGTCAAGCAGCTTCCGGGTCGCAGTAGTGCCCCGTCAAAATAGTTTAGCCGCAGATGACGCGGATTACGCAGATGGGGCGCAAAAAGGGTCGTATGATGCGCCCCAT
>DASXLG010000278.1 GCA_036496425.1 Terriglobia bacterium
ATCTGCGGCTAAAAACCTTGTCAAAAAAACTAAAACTTACGATTTCCGTTTACCGGCCGTGAACCAGAAGTTTCGGACCCGCTTCGAACAGCACCTCGATTTTCGAGATATCTTTAACGGCGGTTGTCACGCCCACCCCGAACATCGGGTGTTGCAGAACATCACCGGCGCGGTACGTATCTTTTGGCGAATAGGTCTTTGCCGTGGCTGGATTGCTCGTGCTCAGGAGCGTCTTGTAACGTCCGGGCCGCGTGCCGGTTCCGGTGCGCGGCGTTGTCTTGCCCGGCTCGGAAGCGCGGTAGCTATGCTGGGACTGGCAGGTATTGCAGTGCACGCGGACAGGCTTGCTGCCGACCATCGCTTCGATCGTGTGCGCAAGGATCATTTTGCATTTGCCGCACCAGCTGTCAATGGTGCCGCCCGGTTCTCTTTTGCTCATTTGAGGTTGCATATTAGTCCTTATTGATTCGAACGTTATTTGCCAGACCGACGGTGCTGAGCCCACGGATGACATACCAGCCGACGTCGACCTGCCACCAATGGCGGCTGAATCGGGCTGATGCAGGAGAAGCGTGATGATTGCCGTGCCAGTTTTCGCCCCAGGCCGTCAGCTGGAGCGGGCCAAGCCACCAGATGTTCTGGCTGGAATCGACTCCCTCGGCGAGGCCGGGCTTCAGGTGCAGCAGACTGTTCACGAAACATTGCATATGGAGCAGATAGACCAGGCGAATCGCGCCGATCCAGAAAAAGCCCTTCCATCCAAAGAGAAAATAGCCCAGAAAAATGGACGTCAGAACCAGCGGAATCTGAAGCTTCGCCCAGATCGTGTAGCGGGGCTTGATCAGATCCGGACACCACTTCTTCATCGCGGACGGCTCCCATTGGTACAGCCAGCGCAGATGCGCCCACCAGAAACCGCCGTGACGCGGGCTGGAAACGTCTTCGAGCGTGTCCGACTTCGCATGATGATTGCGATGATTGGCGATCCAGGTATGCGGCGATCCCGACCCATTGAAAACGGCAAAGCCGATCAGAATCTGTTCGATCACCGGATTGAGTTTCACCGCGCGATGCGCCAGACCGCGGTGATACGCCACGGTCGTGCCGAGCGCGCCCATTGCTGCGAAGCCCAGGCTCCACAGCAGGACGTTCCAGCCCGGCACCGGGAACAGCGCAAGGCCGATGAAGGCCAGGACATGGACGGTGACGATATAGGCGAGAACCCACTGGTTCTCTCCTTCGGCTTTCCACCATGGAAGCGTCCATGGATGACGCGCGACCAGATTCTGGCCGTTGGTTGCTTCGATTGATTCCTTCAAGATGGCTCGGCTCATCGTCCTACGCGACCTCCCCTGCGGCCGGATCGGCCTCCAAAGCTTCGCCACTGGGGCTGCCGTGGCGCGGGATTCCGCAGCGACGCGACGGAAGTCGAGTGGAAGGCGTGCCCTTCGACTGTGGGCAGTTCGTGTTGAATCAATTTCTCAATTCCTTTCAGCATCACGATCTCACTGGCGTCGCAGAACGAAAGCGCGATACCGGCCGCGCCCGCACGTGCCGTGCGGCCGACGCGATGCACATAACTCTCGGCGTCGTTCGGCAGTTCGTAGTTGATGACGTGGGAGATTCCTTCGACGTCGATACCGCGGGCGACGATGTCCGTGGCCACGAGGACCGACACACGGCCTTTATCGAATGCGGCCAGACTGCGCTGCCGGTGGTTCTGGCTTTTGTTGGAATGAATCGCATCGGCCGCGATCCCATTGCGCGAGAGATGCCGCATCACGCGTTCGGCCCGATGTTTGGTGCGGGTGAAGACCAGCGCCCGGCTGACGTCGCTGCCCTGGAGAATATCGACCAGCAGCGATCCCTTGTTCGCCTGATCGACGAATAAAACTTTCTGGTCCACTTTCACCGCGACGGAGGCCGCCGGCGTAGTCGCAACATAAACCGGGTCCTTCAACATGCCGGAAGCCAGAGCGGCGATCTGGTTCGAAAGCGTGGCGGAGAAAAGCAGCGTCTGCCTGGCAGCCGGAATGCGGGAAACGATCGTTTGCACGTCGTGAATGAAACCCATGTCGAGCATCCGGTCGGCTTCGTCCAGAACAAGAAAGCGGACCTCGCTCAAACTCACATGGCCCTGCCGCATCAGATCCAGAAGGCGGCCAGGGGTGGCTACAAGAATGTCGCAGCCTCTTCGCAGCGCAAGAACCTGGCCCGCCATCGAAACTCCTCCGACGACGACGGCCGCGCGCAGCGGCAGGTGCCGGCCATAGGCGCGAAGATTGGTTTCGATTTGCAGCGCCAGCTCCCGGGTGGGAGTCAGCACGAGCGCCCGCAGGCCTTTGCTCCTGAGGCGATCAAGAAGGTCGAGCATCGGCAAGGCAAACGCGGCGGTTTTGCCGGTCCCGGTCTGCGATGTCGCCAGAACGTCCTTGCCTGCAAGCACTTGGGGAATCGCTTCCCGTTGAATGTCCGTGGGTTGAAGATAGCCCTCTTCGCGTACAGCGCGCAGAATGGCTTCGCTTATATGGAAGTCCTCAAACGTTTTAATGTTCATCATCTCCTGTTTTTGCGTGACCGAGTCGTAACGCGGCTCATTTCTCGGTCAAGCGCTCAAAACAGTGCCGAGGAGTAACGCAGAAAAATTGTCGGAAGGTCTACAACTTGAAAAGACTTGGGAAACCTTTCCAAGGGCTTCTACACCAGCTAATTGGCTTGAGCGATCGGCCGAGGCCGAATCCATCAGTGCAAAAGACCGAAGTCATTGTAACACATGAACCGGAAATCTATTGCAGGTTGCATCATTCGAGGTTTTTGCATTTCAGATTTAGAACTGCAGAAGCCTCGAATGATGCAATTTCCAATAGACTTAGAGATCACTGAATGCTGGAGGGCGGATCGAAGTGCGGGTCCGAAACCCCGGGGCTCGTCTTGGCACGAAAGGATTCCAGCGTCCAGTCGTCGGTGCTTTCATTATGTCCGAGGACATATGTATTTCCGTCGTCTGCATGCACGCGGAAGTAGAGAGCATCGGTTCCGTACCACTGGTCTTCGATCGATTCAACGAAGTGCGCTGAATCGCCCAGCCAGAACTTGATCGGCCGTTGGTCGGCTTTGTGGCCGGAATAGCATTCGACGCGAAGTTTCATGCACCATATTAACATTCAAAGTGAAGGGAGATTTATCCATGTCGAAGGCGGTTGCGGAACAACAATGGTTTGAAGCAGATGGCAAGCCGGTCCTGCTCAACGGTCCGGCTGTTGTGATGGGAATTATCGGGCAGGGCCCGATCCAGGTTTCCGGACCTGAAGGGCTGCTTGTGGCTCAGGGTGTCCTGCTGGAAGGACCGGTTTATCTCAAGGATGAGAAGTGGAGTCTTCGCGTGAATGGGCCGGCGATCGTCACGTATTGCAAGC
>DASXLG010000279.1 GCA_036496425.1 Terriglobia bacterium
GTTCCGGACTGGCATAACTCGGCGTTAGCAGCCGCTCGACGGTCCCTGTAGAGCCGCCGGCCTGATCCATCAATTTTGCAATGCCGAAGTCCAGCAGTTTCGGCCGGCCGGAAGCATCAACCAGGATGTTCGAGGGCTTCAGATCGCGATGGATGATCAGATGCTGGTGCGCATAACCGACGGCGTCACAAATCTGGAGAAACAACTCCAGTTTTTGCCGCAAGGGCAGCTCTGCAGCAAAACTGTCGATCGGCAGCCCGTCGACGTACTCCATTACGAGGTACGGCCGCCCGTGGATGTCGTGGCCGGCATCGAACACCTGGGCAATAGATGGGTGATTCAAACTGGAGAGGAGCTGGCGTTCCTTCTGAAAGCGTTCGCGCCATGCCGGCCGGGCGGCATCGCGGAGAATCTTGACGGCAACATTCCGCTGAATTTCACCATCCATGCGCTCGCCGAGATAGACGGCGCCCATCCCGCCGGTTCCCAGCAGCCGCACGAGGCGATAGGGTCCGCAAGCCGCAGGTTCGCCCGCTGTGGCCTCCCGCTGCATCTCATCAGCGAACGCCGCGACACAATTCGAGAATTGCTGGTCCCCGGATGCATCGAAGCTGAGGAGGGACTCCACTTCGGCGCAAATGCCGGGAGCGATGCGCCGCTCGCCGAGTATCCGTTTCCGCTCGGCCGCCGAAAGGTCGGCGAGTTCCTGAAATAGCTGGCGGACCTGCGGATTCATTGTCTTTCGTCCAATTGGCCCTTGACGCTGAATCTGCGCCTCAACCATGCCAATGCGAGCCGCAGATCGTGGCGCACCGCATGGACGGAGCGGCCGAGCACAGCGGCCGATTCTTCGGCCGTCATCCCGCCAAAGTAGCGCATCTCTACCAATTCCGCGAGACCCTTGTCCTCAATCGCGAGCGCGTCGAGGGCAGTGTCCAACTCCAGAAGCTGCAACTTTTCCAGGCCGCGCGCGCCATCCACTTCAAGATCGTTCGTAAACCTGAACTCGCCGCCGCGTTTCTTCGTGGAACGCGCTCGCGCATGATCCACAAGAACCTGGCGCATGACACGAGACGCGATCGCCAGGAAATGGGCGCGATCCGCGATCTTCGGCTGATCGATATCGAATAGTTTCAGGTATGCCTCATGGACGAGAGCAGTCGCTTGTAACGTATGGTTGGGCCGCTCCATTCGAATGTGGTGGCCGGCAATTCGATACAATTCGTTGTACAGCGTGGTGACTAGATCATTGAAGGCGCTATGGTCGCCGCTTCTCACTCTCTCCAGAAGCTGAGACACCGGGGAACTCATGCCACCTACACTATCCTTTTGGCGATTTTTTGTGCTAATTTTTCCCGGCAATCTCGCTTAGTTAGTAAATGAGCATTATCCGAAAATCGGCTGTGCCCACGCTCAGCCGCAGTGCCTTCCTGATGCGGGACAACTCCCTGGAGTTCTACCGGGAGTGTGAACGCACCGCGGGAATAGTGGAGACGCATTTCTGGCGGTTGCCGGTCTACATTGTCACAGATCCCGGCCTGATTGAGGATGTACTGGTTCGCAAACAACGTTTCTTCGTTAAATCCGGGGCTCTTCGATCGGCAAAACGGGCGTTCGGAGAGGGTTTGCTGACTTCCGATCGACAATTGTGGCGGCAGCAGCGGCAGATCATGCAACCAGCCTTTCACCCGAACCGGGTGGATGGCTACCGGGCAACCATGGAATCGGCCATGGAGAATCTATTGGCATCCTGGGGTTCCGGCGGTGAACGCAATATTCATCGGGACATGACCGATTTCTGTTTCGAAGTTCTAGCCGTGAGTCTGTTTGGAGAGGACATGTCCGAAGGACGCCTTCTCATTGCGCAAGCCGCAGCCGCGCTTCACAGTTTTCATGATGATTACCTCAAGGCGATCGGTTCCTGGGGCGGCCTTTCGTACGCGCTGCTGCGCGCTATTACCACCGCGGCGGGCCGGCCGGACTTCGTCGTCGATCCGGCGTGCCTGCCGACGGCAAATTCACGGAAATTCCGCGCTGTCATGGATACCCTCGATGCGTTCGTTGAAAGCGTGATCTCGCGGCGCAAGCTTCAACCGCCTCGCGATGACCTTTTAGGGATGTTGATCTCGGCCCGGGACGAATCCGGGCGACCCTTGCCGCCACAGCAGATCCACGATGAAGTGGTGACGATGTTTTTCGCCGGGCACGAGACTGGCGCAGCCGCACTCACCTGGGCGTTTTACCTGCTTGCCCGGCACCCGAAGGCGCAGGCAAAACTGGCCAGTCAAATCGGGACCGGCAATGATGATGAGTTTTCCAACCAGGTGATGCGGGAAGCCATGCGGCTTTATCCGCCGGCGTACCGCATCGGTCGAACCGTGGTCGAAACTTGCACGCTCGGGGGTGTAAAGGTCAGGGCGGGCGGCGAGTTGCTTATACCTCAGTGGGCGGTCCACCGTTCCGAACGTTATTACGAGGAGCCGGAACGTTTCCGGCCGGAGCGCTGGACCGCCGAGTTCACCGCCCATCTTCCCGGCTTTGCCTATTTTCCTTTCGGCGGCGGCCGCCGGACATGCATCGGAAGTGCGTTCGGCATGATCGAAAGTAAGTTCGTGCTGAATCGCGTGCTTCGCCGATTCAAACTGATACGAACCGAACAGGCAGAGCCCGCGCTGCAAATGGGCGTCACACTGCTGCCGAAAGACAGCTCTCTGCAATTAACCGTCGAGCGTCGAAACGATCCGGCACTCCCTTACCGCGAACATCAGTTGGCAGCGGCGGCACCGCGCTGCCCGTTTCACGCCGGGGAAGACTAGAGGAGGACCGATATGGGACAGGGGACTCAGTTACCAGTTGTCAATCACTATACGGCGTACAAAGCCAAACCATTTACCCGGGCGCAGCGTAAAGACGTCACCATCCTTTACGGCGGACTGACGTGGAAGCACGAACGCCTGATACAGGGTGCGTTGCGCAACCTCAAGTACAATGCCGAACCTTTGCCGAACATCCAGAGGGAAGATCTGGACGCCGGAAAAGAAATGATTGATGTGGGCGCCTGCAGTCCAACGATCTTCACCACCGGGAATCTGGTGAACTTCCTCAAGAAAGAGGCCGCCAAACACGGCAAAGAGGAAGTCAATCGCAAGTACGTGTACGTGACTGCCGGAGCTTGCGGGCCGTGCCGCTTTGGCCAATACCACGAGTCGTACTCGATGGCCCTCGACGGGCTTGGCCTGCGCGACTTTCGCATGCTTTTGATGGCGCAGGACGAACTGGACCAGGGCGAGAATGGCGGTAGCGGCCTTGAGGTCAATATGTCCCTGATGCTCGGGCTGGTCTGGGCTGCCCTCTGTGCCGATCTGCTTGGCGATCTGGAGTATTTGATCCGCCCCTATGAGGTCACTCCGGGACAGACCGAAAAGGTGCTCAAGCAAAGCGTTGAGTACCTCTATGAACTGTTCCTCAACCGGCCGAGCCGCGGTGAAAAGTATGGCGCGCTTGCCTGGCACTTGACCACCAACTACTTCACGAAGGCTCTTCGGGAAGTGCGAAAGATGTGGGACACGATCGAAGTGGACCGTCTCCGAGTGAAGCCGAAGGTCAAGATTACCGGTGAATTCTGGTTGCAGACTCATGAGGGTGACGGCAACTACAACATCAAGCGCTGGCTGGAGCAGGAGAATTCGGAAGTCATTCCTCCGGCTGTTGCGGTCTGGTTCGATTACCTCATGCACCCGCTGATTCACAGAATGGAGCACAGGCACGCATATGCCAGGCATCCAAAGGCAATGCAGTTCACTTTGAAGCTCGCCGAGCGGCTCTACGCCGCGACGTACAATCGCCTCCGCAGGGCTTTGGCGAGCCTGCCGAATGAACTCCCCGATCAGGCAGAGTTGGCCAGGCTGGCGGAGCCTTTCTTTCACTTCGAACTGCGCGGCGGCGAAGGACACATGCTGATCGGAAAAGCCCTCTATGTATACCACCACAAGAAAGCGCACATGGTATGCGAGCTGTCGCCGTATTCCTGCATGCCAAACACCATGTCCATAGGGGCTATGGCGAACGTGCTTGGCAAATATCCCGATCTTCTGTATGCGCCGATTGAAGTCAAAGGTGATTCCGACGTGCATGCCTTATCACGCTGCCAGATGATCCTGACCGAGGCTAAACGGCGGGCACAAACGGAGTTTGATGACGCCTTGCGAAGCACCGGTCTGACGATCGACAAAATCCGTCAGTATGAAGTCGAGCATCCCGAACTCCGTAAGGCCACTTATCGCGTGCCGCACCAGGGCCGCGCCGGCTCGGCGGCAAACTACGTCCTGCATCTGGCTTCCGCTCGCGGATTAGGCAAGTGAGCGACGAGGCCAGGATCTGCGGAATCGACGTGGGAAGTACGACCTGCAAGTTCGTGCTGGCTTCCCAGTGCGGCGAAATTCTGGCGCAGGGCTACGAGCGCCATAACACCAGACAGGCGGAGAAGGTCTTCGAATTTCTGAACGCTCTCGAAAGCCTGCATGGCCTGACGCCTCGCCGGGACCGCGTGTTCTTTACGGGTTCGGGCGCCGGGATCATCGCGCCGCTGGTGGGCGCCAAAGTCGTTCAGGAAGTCGTTGCGGTCGCGGCTGCCGTCGAAAAGCTGCATCCAGAAGTACGCTTCGTCTCCGAAATTGGAGGCGAAGACATGAAAACCATCTTCTTCAGTGGGACCGGCCCGAGCAAGACGAAGCAGGTTTTAATGCAGTCCGCCTGTTCCGGCGGCACCGGAACTTTCATTGAAAAGACAGCGCGCAAGCTCGAAATTCCTCCGGAACAGTTGTGTAAGATGCGTTACTCCGGTCACACGCTTCACAAGATCAGCAGCAAATGCGGAATCTTTGCCGAAGCGGACGCCAATACTTTGCTCAAGGCCGGTGTCACGGTGGACGAGATCATCGCTTCGTTATTCGAGGCGGTGGTCTATCAAAACCTGGCAACATTGACTCGCGGCAATACGCCGGCGCCGGAAATTCTTTTGCTGGGCGGACCCAATCTTTTCTTCAGCGGACTTCAGGAAGCGTGGCGCCACCACCTGACCCGGCTGTGGCAGGAGCGTCAGGTCGACCTGCCATGCGGTAAGGATCCGGCATCGCTGATCCGTGTTCCCGACAATGCTCTCTATTATGCGGCGCATGGCTGCGTGGAAGTCGCCATGGACGATTCGCCATCCGCCGGCGTTTACCTGGGATCCGAAAAACTACGCTGGTGGATTGACGAAGGTCAGCACGAGGAGAAGAAGAAGACAGGCCGGGGCGGACTTTGGAAGACGCCCGAAGATCTCGATGCCTTCAAAGCACGCTATGCGCCGGAAAACAACGGTCACGCGGTGCCTCCTGCTCCCGTTGTAACCGCTTCGCGGCCCCTTCCACCGGTCGCCGTCGGTTGCGACTTCGGTTCGACAACTGCCAAGGCCGTGTGCCTGTCAGCGGAAAAAGAGCTGCTTTTCTCCTGTTACGCTCTCAGCAAAGGGAATCCGATCGAGGACGCAAAGGTTCTATTCCGGCAGATCCGGGCCGCGGTAGGCGAGGGCTGCATCCTGAGCCTCGGCATCACCGGCTACGGCAAAGACCTCCTGAAAAGCATCCTCGGCGCCGATTGCTGCGTCGTTGAAACCATTGCGCACGCCAGCGCCGGACTTCACTTCTTCCCGGACGCGGACTGCATCTGCGACGTCGGCGGCGTGGACGTCAAGATCATGATCCTGAACAACGGCGCCGTTACGGATTTCCGCCTGAATTCGCAATGCTCGTCCGGAAACGGCGCGTTTCTGCAGGGCGTCGCTGAACGCTTCAACATCCCGATGGATGAAATGGCGGGCCGCGCTTTTCGTGCCGAGTCGATACCGCAGCTTTCGATGGGATGTGGCGTGTTTCTGCAAAGCGACATCGTCAACCAGCAGCGCAAAGGCTGGCAGGCGGATGAAATCCTTGCCGCCCTCTGCGCGATTCTGCCCCTGAACGTCTGGATTTACGCGGGTGGCCTGAGCAACCTTCAATCGGTCGGCAGGAAATACATTTTGCAGGGCGGAACTCACAAAAATTTAGCCGTCGTGAAGACACAGGTGGACTTCATCCTGTCGAAGGTCCCCGATGCGGACATCGTCGTTCATCCGTATTCCGGCGAAGCCGGGGCAATTGGAGCGGCGCTGGTGGCTTTGGAGTGGTCGGCGAACAACCCGCAAACCAACTTCCGCGGGTTCGAGGCCATCGACCGGCTCACCTACAAGACAACCACCTCGCCGGAAACGGTCTGCTACTGGTGTCCGGTCAACTGCCAGCGCAGTTTTATTGATGTCCAACTGGTGGGCGGCCTGGGCCGATCCTGGAGCAAGGTTCCCGTAAATGAGGGTTGGGAGAGGGTGATCGTGAACAACTCGTGCCCGAAGGGTTTGGTTGAAGATTTGACTGAAATGAAGGTCATCAAAACGGAGATCGAGAAGACGAAAAATGGGTTTCCTAACGTTGCCGACCTGGTTCGCAAAGAAGCCTTCCGCCGCGCGACCGTTTAAAGACCGTTCGCAGATTCGCGTCGGGATCCCGAAGGTGCTGAACATCTGGACGACTCACCAGTTCTGGCTGGGTTTCCTGATGTCGCTGGGGATCGCTTCCGAGAACATCGTCTTCAGCTCCGACACTTCCGAAGAACAGGGACGTGAATACGGTAAGGGCCGTGGAACCGTCGATTGTTGCTATCCGGTAAAGTGCATCAGCGGTCATTACGGCGAACTGATTTTCGGCCTGAAGAAGAAGATCCACATTCTCCTCAGCCCTATGATTCATTCTCTGCCTTCGATCTTACACGGTCATGTTGTCGACACCCTCACCTGCACGCGTGTGATGGCCGGACCGGAGAACATCAAAGCCGGCTACATGAAGGGACGCGATGTCTTCAACGAAAACGGGATAGCGCACGTTTCACCTTTTGTCAGCCTGGGTGACCGGCATATGGTTACGGAACAACTTCACTCCCAGTTAAAAGACATCTTCAACCTCGATCTGGAAGAAACCTCACGCGCGGTGCGGGACGGGTTCACAGCTTTGGATGCCTTCACGGAAAAAGCCCGCAATCAAAGCCGCGGCATTCTGGATTGGTGCGCGCAAGAGCGGAAGCCTTGTATTCTCGTGCTGGCGCGCCCCTACCATATGGATACGGGCATCGGCCACGAGATCGAAGGAGATCTACAGGCCTACGGATATCCGATACTGTGGCTGCAATACCTCCCTGGCGATGAGGACCTGATGAAATGGCTATTCGAAGAAGACCTGGACTCGGGCCGGATCAAGAGTCCCTTCGATATCGGCGATGTATGGCAGTCATCCTACAGCAGCAACACCAATGAGATCATGTGGGGCGCCAAAGTGGCCGCACGCTGCCCTTGGATCACCGCCGTGGTCCGTCTTTCCAGCTATGAGTGCGGCATGGACCAACCGACTTACACGCCTGCACAAAAGATTGTTGAAGCGACCGGAACGCTGTTCTTCAAATTCGGCGATCTGGACTCGACCAAACCTGCAGGTAGCGTTAGAATTCGGGTTGAGACCATCGTGCATTACATGGCGAGGTATTCAGAGGAAATTATCCAGCGCAAGCTCGCCCGGCTTTCGCCGAACTGCCCGGTCCCGCGGGCGACGGCGTGAACCGATTCGAGGTGTTTGCAATTCATGGCGATCCTGATCTTTTTTGTGGCCCATTGGTTCTTATCCTTGTTCTCCCAGACGTTCTTTCTCCACCGTTATGGCGCACACAGAATGTTTACGCTTTCGCCCCGGGCCGAGCGTTTTTTTTACCTGCTCACCGCGGCGACGCAAGGGCCTTCGTTTCTGGTGCCGAAGGCGTACGCGGTTCTGCATCGAATGCATCACGCATTCAGCGATACCGAACAGGATCCGCATTCGCCGCGTTTCTTTCGCGATCCGGTCCGGATGATGAAGCATACGGAGACGATCTACCGGGGAATCCTGCGCAAGCCGGCGACCGCGGCGCCCGAGTTCGCTGCCGAGGCGCCCGAGTGGGAAACGGTCGACAAGATTGCCGGGTCCTGGTATATACGAGTTGCGTGGGGAGTGATGTACTCACTCTTTTATCTTCGCTTTGCCAGTTCACCCTGGCTGTTTCTTCTGTTGCCCTTTCACTTTCAGATGGGTGTTTTTCATGGCGCCATCGTCAATTGGTGCGGACATCGATACGGCTACCGGAATTATCCTGCCCACGACGAGTCCCGCAATGCCCTTCCGATCGATTTCCTGATGATGGGCGAGTTGTACCAGAACAATCATCACCGGCATCCGAAAGCAGCTAATTTTGCCGTGCGTTGGTTCGAACTCGATCCCGCCTACCCCATCATCTGGTTGCTGAAACAGATGCGGATCGTTCGCTATGGAATCGGCGCATAGACCTGTGAACCCCAATTGGAAATGGAACCCGGTTCGGGGCGAATACGAGATGGCCGATTCCCTCCGGTTCCAGGGAACCGGAGAGATCCCGGCTATCGACAGCTTCCGCGGTCAAACGATCTTCATTATCGGTAGCACGGGCTTCCTGGGTAAGGTCCTGCTGGCGATGATTCTGGACTGCTTCCCCGAATTCAAACATTTGATCGTCCTGGTGCGAGGCAGGAAGGACATGCCGGCGGAGAAACGGTTCTTCTCCGAAGTGCTGCAGTCGCCGCCCCTGGAGGCGGTCATCGAACGGATGGGCGGTGAGCAGGCCGTCCGCCGGAAGGTCACAGTGCTGGAAGGCGATCTCGACAGGCCGTTGTGCGGACTGCCTCTGGATCGGATCGCAGAACTCAAGCGCAAGGTAGACATCGTGGTCAATCTCGCGGGCCTGGTCGACTTCGATCCGCCTTTAAACGATGCATTAGTGTCAAACGTTTATGGGACACAGCACGTTATTGAACTCGTTAAACAGCTCGACTCCAGACTGCTGCACATCTCTACAGCCTATGTCACCGGCCAGAAGGATGGCTACATTCTCGAAAACACACCGATCGCCGGTTTCTTTCCGCTGCGAGGACAGCGTGAAGGCGAAGAGTTTTCGGTAATGGATGAATTGAAGTGGTGCGAACGCTTTATCGAGGAAACCCGGCTGCACCGGGATCTGCAACGGCGGGGCGGCATGAACCGTGCGCGGCAGTGGGGCTGGATCAACACCTACACGTACACGAAAAGCATGGGCGAGCAGCTGATCGCACAAACGCCGGGATTACAGTATGCCATCGTCCGGCCGGCCATCGTTGAATCGTCACTGCGGTTTCCGTTTCCCGGTTGGAATGAAGGATTCACTACTTCAGCGCCACTCGTCTTCATGGGAGGCGATGGTGTCAAGAGCTGGCCGGTGCGTGAGGACGGGCCGCTCGAGGTCATCCCGGTCGATCTGGTCGCCAGTGGCATTTTGATCGTCATGGCTGCGCTTTTAGTTGGGAAAAATAAGCCGGTCTACCATCTTGCTACTGCCGAATCGAACCCGATCTTGTTTCGCCGGCTGGTTGAGTTTTTTGGAATGAGCGCGAGATCCAGACATAAACACAGAAAGGAGGGAAGCCTGCTCATCAACCTGTGGAAAGCGTACTCGGATACTCACGCCGTTTCCTTAAACACGCTGCAATCCCGGCGGGCTCGACTCCAGCAATGCCTCGATGTTCTGCAAACGGTTCTGAGGTTGGGGAAAATCATGGCGGGACGGGACGCAGTGACTCCATATCTCAAACGTCTTCGACATGAACGCCACCAGGTTCGCGCTCAGGAGATACTGCTCGATAAGTTTCTACCCTTCCTGCTCGACCACAGCTATACCTTCGAAACACGCAACATTCGCGAAACAGCTGCAATGCTCAGTAATGCGGATCTTAAGCGCCTGAAGTGGGATCCTGAAACCATCGATTGGGCAGACTATTGGATGAACATCCATACCAAAGGCATTGAGAAATGGATCCGGCCAAAGGTTTTACTGGCGGGACAATCTGCCGAATCAATAAAGACTCAATTGCGCCTGACCCTGCGGCGCCGGACGGTGTGACGGTCGCCTTCGTTATTTCTCTTCATCCTCGAGGCCGGTCGCGAAATTATCGATTTCGACTTCGTCTACACCACTTTCCTCATCCTCGGGGCCGAAGATCTGGCCGGTGAACTTCTCCTTGAGCGCTTTCTTGCCGCCTTCGGGTTTAAAGACCTTACGGGCGCGCGCCGGCTTGGCATCCGGACCGAAGTTCTTTCGCGCAGGACGGTCGCGTTCCGAGGCCGCAGGATCGGAGAAATCCGGCGAAGACGGACGCATCGGCGGCCCCATTGGTCTGGCGCCAGGCGCCGAGGGTCTCGGGCCGAATGACGGACGAAAGCCTCCACCACCGCCTGGCGGCCGCGGCCCGGCTTCTCTCGCTCGCGCCTCGTTGACGGCGAGCGAGCGGCCTTTGAACGGCTGATTGTTGAACTGCTGAATTGCCGCCTGTGCCTGCGCCGCGTCTGCGAATTCGACAAACGCGAAGCCACGCTTTCTCCCAGTCTCGCGGTCGAGTGGAATCGAAACGTACGAAAGAGTGCCTACCGCCGAAAAATGCTGGCGGATTTCGTCCTCCGTTGCGTCGTAGGGAAGATTCCCGACAAATAGACGGACTGACATCGTTACCTCATCAAACCTTTGATCATATGACTTGGATGAAGAGGGGCCTCACACGAACAGGGCGGAATGGAGTGTTGGAGTGACCGTTTTGAACATCAAGAAGATATTACCGCTTTACTCAACAGATTTCAACGTTATGGAGCCTTGGAAATGAGCACGTTCGGAACAAAAGTAAAATCCGCCCGCAGTTGCCTGATGAGTTTGGAGTCCGCGGTAAACACCACTTCTTTGTGCACCTGACTCGGATTACGGGCGTCGATGATCTGTACTTTGAACTCATTGCCCGTGAGGAACTCTTCGGGTGAATATACATAGCTGCCCGCATAGGCCTGATCGACGAAATGGCTGTTTTTCTGATCGGAGCTGCCTTCAATCACCTGGCGGCCGGGCATGATCGGCTCGACGAGTTCTCCGTCACGGTACAGGCGGAATTCGAGGAACTCGCCCTTGAATTCCATTTCCGTGCGGCCGGCCTTGCCGAAACGCAGCGGCGACGGGATCATCCGGGCGGGCATACCGCGTTTCGTCGGGCCGCTTTCAGGACGGATGTCGAATGTCACGGCATAGTCGAGCGACGTTTCCGTCGAACGGTGCCATTCGTAATAGGGCTCTTCGATCCCATGCTCTGCAGAGGACGAGTCGGAAATGTGCTGGCCGCGGCGTTCCTGCCGGTTAAATGCGCGTCTCTTTTCGGCCACGACCTGAAGCTTTCCGATAAGCACGGGAGTGATCGCAGTGACCGTAAAATCGCCGGCTTTGAATTTGTAAGCTTCGAAGTCCAGCGCCTCGCTTTCGATTTTGTGATTCAGAACATCGACCGGATACCGCACTTCACTCAACGAACGGAGTTGATTCGCAGGCGGCTCGGTATTCATGCTCTCGGCCATCAGGTCGGCCGACGACAGGAAGTCCCGCAACGTGCCGACCCGAATCGCTCCGGCAATATTCGACTCGCCGAACGTATTGATGCCGATGACCTCTCCTTCCTGATTCATGAGCGGGCCCCCGGAATTGCCGGCCTGAAGCAGGAAATCGCCAAGGAGAGTGTCCTGGTCGACTTTCGATAAGATCCCCTGGGTCATAAGGAATTTCTGATTCAGCGGAGAACCGATCGCGACAACAGGAATACCCACCTTGACTGTGGACTCTTTTTCTTCCGCCAGGATGGCGAGCGGCTCGATGTTCTGAACCACTTCGCTGTTCACTTTGAGAACTGCCATGTCATATTGAGGATTCACCGCTGCCACTGCCGCCTTGAATTTCCGTCCATCCGGAAACTGCACGGCCAGGTATCGCGAGTTGCGAATGACATGATAGTTCGTCGCAATATGGCCGAAGCGCGTGATCAGAAAGCCTGATCCGGAGCCATCATCCGTCGTGACTTGAACAACCGCGGGAGATGCCTTCTCATACAACTTCGAGTAGTCGTTCACAATCGCTTGAGCGTAAACAGCAGTGGGAATAAGGAAGGCAGCGATCAACAAGCCGGCGGCCCTTTTCATGGCGTTTCTCCTACTGGTTGTCAAGCAAGAGGGGTGCCAAATCGATCTTCAGATTTTTTGAGGAGCCGGCTGAGGTTTCAATGATCTCGTAAAGTTCCTGCGAACGGATCGGCTTGCAGATATACGCATCCATGCCTGCATCGAGGCAGCGCTGGCGGTCGCCCTTCATGGCATATCCCGTCATCGCGATAATCGGCACGTGATCACCTGTGGTCTTTTCTTTCTCTCGAATGGCAGCTGTGGCCTGAAAACCGTCCATCTGCGGCATCTGCACATCCATCAGGATGACGTCGAAGCGTTCGCTCGCGTAGGCGGCAAGCGCCTCGGCGCCGTTGCCCGCAATCCGGACGATGTGCCCCCGCATCTGAAGAAATTCGAGCGCCACCTGCTGGTTGATTTCGTTATCCTCCGCAAGCAACACCCGCAGCCGCCGCTCCGCCTGCATCATGCGGGTTTCAGCCGGCTTCTCTTCGGCAGCCGTCTCTTCTTCGATTTCGAAATTCACGGTGAAGTGAAAGGAACTGCCGTGTCCGACTTTGCTGTCGACCCAGATACGCCCCCCCATCAAGGAAACAAGTTGCAGGCAGATCGATAAACCAAGTCCGGTGCCGCCATAGCGCCGGGTCATCGAGCCGTCGGCCTGGACGAACGATTCGAAGATGACCTCTTGTTTATTCTCGGGGATGCCGATGCCGGTGTCGCTGACAACGAAGTGAAGGCAGATGGCGTTACTGGGCTGAGCGGCCTTGGGATCGTCTTCGCGTTCGACCATGACGAAGACTTCGCCGTGTTCCGTAAACTTGATCGCATTCCCCACCAGATTCATCATGATCTGGCGGAGCCGCGTCGAGTCGCCGCGAAGCCCGTCAGGCACCTGGGTCGAAACCTGGCAGGCAAGCTCGATATCTTTTTCGGCAGCCCGGGAAGCCAGCACTTCCAGCGTGTCGTTCAAGGCGTCACGGAGGCCGAAGGGATTCGGATGCAAATCGAGCTTTCCGGCCTCGATTTTCGAAAAATCCAGAATATCGTCGATGATCTGCAGCAGCGAATTCGCAGACTGTTGAACCGTATTCAGATACCGCCTCTGCTCGGGCCTGGGATCGGATGTCAGTGCAAGTTCCGTCATCCCGAGAATCGCATTCATCGGCGTGCGAATCTCGTGGCTCATGTTCGCAAGGAACTCGCTCTTCGCCTGGTTCGCCGCTTCGGCTTTGACCTTTTCTTCTTCCAGTTGCCGGGAATTGCGCACAAGCTGGCGGTTCAACCGCCGGATCTCGCTGGTAATCTCAGCGCTCTTGTTGCGCAATTCTTCCGCCGGCTTGGACACAATCGCCAGATAGATGTTGGCGCCGTAGATGTACGCCATCTTCAGGATTTCAATTCGCCAGTCGATGGTGCGGCCTTCGATAAAAGTGAGGTAAAGAAGGAACAGGAAGTACGAGGCCAGCGACAGATGCGCAAACAGCAACACGCGCTTGAAGGTCGTGTACGTCTGATCCGATACCCGGACAACCCCCAGGAAAAACAGCAGACTCTTGTCCGCACCGGTCCGATAGATCGCACCCAGCCAGAACAGCAGGTCCACGATCAGAAAAAGCAGCGACAGGTCGAGAGCTTTGACCTTCTTATAGAGGCTTCGAAGAATCAGCCACGAGCCGACGCAATAAGCCGCAAATATCGCTACAAACGTGAGATAGCGGTACCAGACGAACGGCGGAGCAATCAGGATGTCATAAAGAAGGACACAGAGGCACAGGATGATCGAGCCAAGTCCTCGCAAAAGCGGGACTTGTACGACATTCAACCGGTAGTTCTGGTCTGGCGTTCGCTCTGTTTCGTTTCGGGAGTCCATGTAAAGGGGCCGCCAGAGTTTACCACCTTGTCGGACGGGCGCCAATCCCGATCGCAACCAGGAAAATCGCGCTCTTTCCACTGGCATGCGGCGAGAAGAACGCAGTTACATCGTCATCAAAGAACGTTAAACCGGTTGCACCTAAACGCTGGGCATAAGCGGCGAGATACATCTTGCCGCCCAGTATCCCGGACTCGAGCTGAACGGCGCGGTAGCCCCGATTCCCAAAACGGTCGAGAACCGAATGAAGATCGGCCATAAAGAAGACATCGACGGCAGCGTCACCGGGCAGCTCCTGGCCAAGACCAAGATACCGGGCATTGCTTCTGAAGTTGCCGGCTTTCAGGCATTCAAGCGTATGGCTGCCGGGCTGATAAAAATAGGAGCCGGACTCTAAGCCTTCCACGGCATTGACGATGAGGTACAGGTCGTTGAGCGCCGGAAAGTCCGCAGGAATGCCCTGAGTCGATGCCACAAGAATAGTTTGAAGCTGTTCCCGCGTCATCGACTTGCGCTCGAACTTTCGCGAAGAGCCACGCCGCAAAATGACCTGCTCAATGGTGTCGCTGGAAACGGACAATGATTTCAACATTGATTGTGAGCGACCCCCTGCCGGCCGCTTCGCGGCCGGCAGGGGGTCGCTCACGCGGACCTCTTGAATGGACGACGCTTCGTGCATCGCCCGCATTTCCGGATAATCCACTTCCTTCTCGGACAGCGCAACCGTCGGCAAGTTCAGCTTCGGCATTTCACCCGACGCTGCAGGCAGCGGCTCATCCGTGTGTCCGATCGACACCAGCGAAAACGCCACTTCCTTGTTTATGTCGATATCGAGCAACCGGTTCACGTCCCCGTCGATGAACTCGCAATGAACCTCCGCCGGGAGCTGGAGCGCGGCAGTCATCGCCAGCAGGTTCGCGATGATCGTTCCGTTGTCCCAGCCGAAATGGCGGTAAGTCCGGGCTCGGTATTTCCACGCATTCCGCCAGTACGTCCCTGTACAAACGACGACCGCCGGCGCTTGAATTCCGACAACCCCGCGATAGTCTCCGCTCCTCAACAGCCGCAGCGCAAAATCCCCCGGGCCGAAGTGATAGACACCCGCGTTCAATCCCGGCAGATCCCCGCAGACGAGGTAGAGTTCGATTTCGTACAACGCGCCCGTGCAGGAGGCGGCGCGAAAATACGTCTCGCCGCCGGAGTACGTCTTCTTCTTCGTGATGCCTGCCGAGAAATAGAAGAGGCGTCCGAGGTCTGCGAGCGATGGAATCGGATTACCACCGGCCGGCGGAGCGGTCGACGAAATCGCGGACAGGGCGGAGATCCCAGTCAGGTCCGCATCTCGCGGCAGGGGAATGGGTTCCACGGTCGTATAGATCTTGAGAGTCTTCGGCTGATTCGCCCAATCCAGGTAATGTGGCGAGGAACGAAGGCTCCACTCCGAATGTTTCGTGGCGTTGTGGTAGGCCCAGGCCCGGCTCGTATCGCGGTTGGAGCTGTCTGAGAGCATGAGATTCAGTATAATGGTCTCGCAACTATGAAAGAGACAAAGCAGAACATTCGATATCTCGGCTTTGAAAGCGTGCCCGACGGCCGCCGCTTCGACTTCTCGATCACCGGCACAAACCTGGAAGCCACGCGGGTTTCTCTCGAAATCCCGGCGTTGATGTTCAGCGGCGACAATAAAATCACTTTCCAGGAAAGCGCCAAGATCTGCTACGAGAAGCTGCGTGTCCTGCTCGAGCGGGAGCAGATCCAGGCGGCCATGAAAATCCGGCTGACCGGCGACGACATCGCGCAATTCCGCCACATTCCACGCGGCCGTCCCCGTTTTCCAAAGACCGAAAACTAAATTCGCGTGGGCGCAATCGATCCAGCCGCCTTCCGGCGTTTCGAACACCTCGGCTGGCAGGAGATTGCGAACCGTTATCACAGCGGGTTTGCCGCTGTGACGACGCAATCCACAGAGGCCTTGCTGGACGCCGCGCGAGTAGACAACGGCATGCGGACACTCGACGTCGCCTGCGGTCCCGGCTACATCACGGTGGCCGCCGCTTCCCGCGGAGCCATTGCGACCGGAATCGACTTTTCATCGGAAATGATTCAGGAGGCCGGCACCCGCTATCCGGGCCTGGATTTTCGCGAAGGCGATGCCGAACAGCTTGCCTTTAGCGACGCCGAGTTCGGCGCGGTCGTCTGCAATTTCGGAATGCTGCATCTCGGGCGGCCCGAAGCGGCGATTCAGGAAGCACACAGGGTCCTGCGCCACGGGGGCCGGCTTGCTTTCACCGTATGGGACACGGCCGATAAGGCCATCGCATTCGGAATCATGATTGGCGCGATCCAGAAGTTTGGCGATATGAGTGTCCCGATACCGCCGGGCCCCCCGTTCTTTCGCTTCAGTGATCCCGAGGAATGCAAGCGCGTCCTGATCGCGGCCGGTTTTCGAAATCCCGCTGTCAGCCATGTCCCGCAGGTATGGCGGCTTGAGTCTCCTGATGCTCTCTTCGATGTGATGTACCACGGCTCCGTCCGCAACGCCGCGCTCCTCCGCGCGCAGAAACCGGATGTGCTGGAAGCGATACGTGAGGAGATCCGGCGCAGTGTGGAAGAGCAGCGGCTCGAGTTGCCGATGCCTTCGGTGCTGGCGGCCGCAGAAAAGTTGTAGTCGCGGGCTAAAGCCCGCGCCTACATTCAGATGCGCAGCTGATCGCGGCCGACGACGATTTCTCCGTCAAAGAACTTCCTGATCTCCGCGGTGTATGGGTCTGCGGCCGGACCGCCGCGCGGCCCTGCCCCGCCCACCTGGTGCGTGAGCACGACGGTTTTTACTTTGGCCGCTGCGGCCATCCGTCCAACGTCTTCGGTAGAGGAGTGCGTTTCAATAACGTGACGGGCAATACTCTCCCCGGCTGAAGCCGCGCCGCGTCCATCGGCCTGCGGCTGGGCCGGCCCCGCCCCCGTTCCCCTCACCTCGCATACAAGAACATCCGCCTCGCGCGCGAGTTCGATCAGGCCGGTCGAATACGCCGTATCGCCCGAGAAAACAATCGAGCGGTCGGGCATATTGAACCGGTAAGCGAACGAACGATATGGCATTTTCTCCTTCGCTCGATCTGGGAAATGCGTATTTTCGACGGCGCTGACCGTGACACGTTCGTCACGAAACACTTCGGTGATCTTCGGCGCAGACACGTCATGGCCGGTATACAGCGTCTCCGGCCGAACGGTGCGGCCTTCATCGGTCATACGAATCTCTGCGTCGGCTTTGAAAAAGGCGAGGGCGGCATCCACCAGCGCTTTGGTGCCGAATGGGCCGTAAACAGCCGCCGGCGGAGGATTGTTTTGTCCTCCGGTCCATTTGTGAGACAGAAGCGCGGCCAGATCGGAGGTGTGATCGTTGTGCAGATGGGTCAAAAAAATGTTACGAATATCGTTGATCCGGATACCCGCTTCGACCAGAGCCCTCACCGTCCCGTAGCCGCAGTCGACAAGGTATGGCTGGCCTCCGGCGATCACCACACTGGCCGCCTCCGAACGCATTAACGAAACGTTCGGGCCGCCCTGCGTTCCGAGAAGTATCAGCGTCGTTTTGGCTGGTGCAGCTCCGGCTTGAGCAAACGCCGTCGAGAACGCGGAAGCGCCCGCTTCGGCAAGTGCAAGAAACGCCATGTTCCGGAGAAATACACGCCGGTTCCAGACAGGGTGATCCTCGAATTTGTGCTTCATATTTGAAACGAGAATAGTCCAGAGTTGAGTCCACAGAAACTTTAAATCGATGAACTGTGGACCGCCCTCCACCAATCTCCGCCGAAGAATAAGGTCATCAGGTTGACTTCCATTTCGTCGCCACGAAACGGAAGTCCGCGGCTCGAACTTCGGTTTCATCGCCGCGAAATGGATCTTCGATCGCCTACGGAGCTATACCATTGACATGATAAGGTTTATAGCCAGATACTAGCGGAGCGTCCCTAATTCCTTGGCATTGTATATGAATCAACCGCTTTGCCTCACTTTCGGTGCACTGTTTCTAGTTGGAGTTGCGGTTGCCGCTTTGCCAAGCCAGACGACCTCCACGCTGATATTTGATGCGGCGAGTTTGAAGGAAACGCCTCCGGCTGATGGTCAAGTGGGCACATTCTTCACCTATGCGGGCGGACGGATGTATCTGCGCGGATGCACGCTGCAATTGCTTATTTTCGAAGCCTACAAGGTTCAGCCCTTTCAGATTCTGAACGCGCCGGCATGGGTTCAAGAGACTCGTTACAGCATCGATGCGGTTCCTCCACCGATTCCCAAACTGGCGGACTACCATCCTTCGAACCCCAAACTCATTCCACCGGACGAAGAACTGACCATGCTCCAGGCCCTCCTCGCGGATCGCTTTCAGTTGAAAGTTCATGAGGAGATGAAGGATGGACCGGGTTATGCGATTATCCGTGGTGATCGTCCGCTGCGTCTGAACGAGCCGGCGGATAAGACCGAACGGCCTGTCGTTACTCTGGTGAATGCGGGAACAAGCTTCTACAGACAGGGAATCAACTCGTCGATGGCAGATCTGGCGTCCTTTATCGCCCGAGATTTGAAGGAGCCCGTGCTGGATCAGAGCGGAATTGCGGGGTCCTACGATTTCAAGTTTGATTGGGTTCCCGATCCTTCGGATACTACTCCGGGTGGTTACCTTTTCGCCGCCATCCAGCAGATTGGTCTGCAGCTCAAGGCGATCAAGGTTCCTGTCCAATATATCGTGATTGACCACGTTGAGAAGCCACGGTTGGATTAGTTTTCGGCGCGAACCTGCCAATGAGTAAAACATTCCTAAAATTGGAGACATTTTTTCCGGTAAGCTGCAAGGGCTTCCGTTCGGATAAACCGTTGAATCCCTAATGGTAAGGGCGAAAGACTCTCTGGAACCCAACCTGCTCCTTGGTTAGAGGGCTGACGGCCGGAGTGCGAACCACGGCGAAGCTCTGAAGAGAAAACCCGGCGGTGAATCGGAACGGGTCTCGCGAGTCTGCACTGAATGACATATCCTCTGGACAAACTGGCGAAGGAACGGCTGTCGCGAATCGTTGAATCCTCCGACGATGCGATCATCAGCAAAGATCTCAACGGTATCATCATCTCCTGGAATGCCGCGGCCGAACGGATGTTCGGCTACACGGCGGCCGAAGCGGTCGGGCAATCCATTCG
>DASXLG010000280.1 GCA_036496425.1 Terriglobia bacterium
CCCCCCCCCATTTTTCCCCCGCCCCCACTGTTTTTCTGCTATTTCTTGTGCGGAGGTTCCGCGCCATGTCCGCATCCGACCGTCGATCGTTCCTCAAGTTTCTTGCAGCAAGCCCCTTATTCGCTTCGGCGCTCGCTTCGCTTCCGGCCTTCGCCCAAACCCTGGATCAGGCATCCGACGCCCTCGATGTTTTCGATTTTCAGGCCGCCGCGCAGAAAGCCATACCGCCCGCCCATTGGGGTTATCTGATGACCGGGGTCGACGGCGAGGAAACACTCAAGGCGAATCGCGACGGCTATGCACACTATCAACTCAAGACCCGGCGCTTCGTCGACGTCAGCAAGATGGATATGTCGGTGGAACTCTTCGGCATGAAGTTCAACTCGCCGATCGTCCTGTGTCCCGTCGGCAGCCAGCGCGCGTTCCATCGGGACGGTGAAGTGGGAGCCGCTCGCGCCGCGCAGGCGAAAGGACATCTGCAGATTCTTTCGACGCAGACTTCCATCGCCGTCGAGGACGTGATCAAGGCTCGCGGCGGGCCCATCTGGTATCAGCTCTATACCACCGACAACTTCGATGCGACGACGAAACTCGTCAAGCGCGCGGAGGCCGCGGGCTGCACGGCGGTGGCGGTCACGGTCGATCTTCCGGCCGGGCGCAATACGGAAACCATGTCGCGGCTGCAGCGCACCGACACCCGCGTCTGCGGAACATGCCACGACGACGCGACCGGCACTTTGGCGAATCCCCGCGTCGGCGGCGGCACGAGCGCCTCGAAACCGATGTTTGCCGGAATCAATACGCAGGGACTCGGTCTCACTTCGCCGTCACTCACCTGGGATTTCATCAAACGGTTGAAAGACGTTACGAAAATGAAGGTCGTGATCAAAGGCCTCGAAACCCGCGAAGACGCTTCGCAGGCGATCGAGCACGGCGCCGACGGAATCATCGTTTCCAACCACGGCGGCCGCGCGACGGAAACAGGCCGGGGGACGATCGAATGCCTGCCGGAAGTCGTTCAGGCTGTCCGCGGCCGCATTCCCGTCATCGTCGACGGCGGCGTCCGCCGCGGCACCGATGTCTTCAAAGCACTGGCCGTGGGAGCAACCGCGGTCGGCATCGGCCGTCCTTATATATGGGGACTTGGCGCTTTCGGGCAGCAGGGTGTCGAGCGCGTTTTGGATATTTTAAACAATGAACTGCGGCTGGCAATGGCGGGCTGCGGGACCCGGACCGTGAAGGAGATCACTTCGGCGAGTTTGATCGAAGTTCGGCGGGGTTAAAAACTTATTGGAAATTGCATCATTCGAAGTTGATTCATTTCAAATTTCAAATGCAGAAACCTCGAATGATGCAATTTCCAATAGAGTGTTTTCTTCTTACTCTACGGTGCTCTCCGCCTTCGTAAATCCATTCTTGGCGTGCTTGATGATCCAGCGGATCACCCGGCCGTTGTTGTACACATAGCTCACGATGTGATTCAGCGTCGAGAAGCAGTGCAGCTCGCACTCCTTCTTCATTTCAGAAAGCTGCAGGGGATCGAACTTCGGCGCTCCGACCACACCCCAGTCGTGGGTGGCCGAGTACATCGGGAAGCAGGGAGCCAGGGTTCCGTCCGTGCGGATGATCAGCGTATTCCGTCCGGCGCGGCAGCCCCACGGCTCAATATCTCCGCGCATGAACTGCTTCATCTGGCGCAGGCGCGCCTTCTGATTGACGATCTTGTAACCCTGTTCGTGCTTCTCCAGGATCCAATCGATCAGATCGTCGACCTTCGGCTGATCTTCCGTCGTCAGGAAGGTGCTGTTCTCGTTGTAATGCTTGAAGTGGGGCGCGTCGATGATCGGCGATTCGACGATGTGATAGTCGATACCGATATCGTATTCCTTCGCGAGTTCGGTGAGCTGCCTGACGTCATCCATGTTCGTCCGGCAGATGCATACGTTGAAGAACACCGCGCAGGCGTACTTCTTCATGTTCTTGATCAGGTACTCGAACTGAGGACGGATCGGCGTCAATGCTTTCGCCAGGCCCGGTTTCTCGTCGATGCAATCCACGGCAAGATTGACCGTACCGAGACCCGCATCACCCAGTCGATCGATGACATCCGGCTTCATCAGGCGGCCGTTGGTCGGCAGGTACACGATGAAGTCTTTTTTCGATGCGTAATACACGATCTTATGGATGAACTTGGGCCGCAGCAGCGGTTCGCCGCCCATCAATGCGAGGAAGCGGTTGCCGATGCCGTGCAGCCAGTCGATCGACTTCCTGGCCGTCTGCTCGGTCATGCCTTTCACGCTGTTGTCGTATGACCAGCAGTAGTGGCAGTCGAGGTTGCACTTCCACTCGCTGAACAGATAAGAGATCAGGGGCTGGATTTCGCCCGGCAGGATGCGGTGCTTGAAGTAGGGAGCGCCGAGGCTCTTCCACATTCTCCAGGCTTTGAAATTCGAATACTTGCGATCGGTTGGCCAGCGCGGATACGTGTACTGCGGATAGATCGTCTCCGGCAAACCCTCTTCCTCGCCGACAAGTCCAGTTGTCGACCGTCCGGGAGCGTTCAGCAAAACGTCCCGGAGCTTCACATCCACTCGAAAATCTGGTGCTGCAGTTTTCTTGTCCGGCTCGTTAGAGATCACTCAGTCCTCCTGGTAGAGATGTCCAAATGAACGGATTGGTGTTGACCAAGCGAAGTGCAAAGTTTAGCGAATATTCCAGGCCTGTTCCAGCAAATCCGCGGAAGATTGCGGTAGTATACGCGAAGCGCAAGCGCGATAGCGCGCAGCCGTGATGATGTCATTAAGGAGGCATATAGATGTCGAAGGGAAGGCCGTATGTCCGTCTCACGCAGCCGTTGATCCAGGGCAAGCCTGCCGGTTGGGATGAAGCACTGGACTTCACGGCGCGGGGGTTGAAGTCCGTCGTCGAAAAGCATGGAGCGTCATCGTTCGGCCTCTTCAGCTGCTCGAAGGCGACGAACGAGATGAACTTCGCAGCGCAGAAGTTCGCCCGCGTGGTGATCGGCAGCAACAACATCGATAGCTGCAACCGTACTTGACACGCTCCCAGCGTCGCCGGTCTGGCGGCGGTATTCGGTGCGGGCGGTGGCACGAACTCCTATCAGGAGATCGAAGAAACGGACGTGATCCTTCTCTGGGGATCCAACGCGCGGGAAACGCATCCGATTTTCTTTCATCATCTTCTTAAAGGAGTGCGGAACGGCGCGCGTCTTTTCGCGGTGGACCCGCGGAGAACGAGTTCCGTTCAATGGGCGGACGTGTGGGCGGCCCTCGATGTGGGAACCGACATTGTGCTGGCCAATGCGATTGGACGCGAAATCATCGCGGCCGGCTTGCAGAATCACGAGTTTATCGAGAATGCCACGTTCGGTTTCGATGATTACAAGTACAACGTCGAGCATTACACGCTCGAATATGCCGAGCGGGAAACCGGCGTGCCCGCGCACATTGTCCGCGACATGGCGCACTCTTTCGCGCGAGCACACCGGGCAATGATCTGCTGGACGCTGGGGATTACGGAGCACCACAACGCGGTCGATAACGTCCTGGCGCTGATCAATCTTTCATTGCTGACCGGTCACGTCGGCAAATATGGAAGCGGTCTCAATCCGCTTCGCGGACAGAACAATGTCCAGGGTGGCGGCGATATGGGCGCCCTGCCGGACCGGCTGCCGGGATTCCAGCACATCGAGAATGCCGCATTCCGCGAGAAGTTCGACAAACTCTGGGGTGTGAAGGTTCCGGAGACGAAAGGCTGGCATCTCTCGCAGATGTTCGAAGCAATGCAGACCGGCGCGATGCGGGCGCTCTACGTGATCGGCGAAAATCCGATGCAGTCGGAAGCGGATCAGAGTCACACACGGCACCTGCTCGAGAGCCTGGATTTTCTCATTGCGCAGGACATCTTTTTGACGAAGACCGCGGAGCTGGCGGACGTCGTCCTGCCGGCCAGCGCCGCCTGGTGTGAGACGGATGGAACCGTGACGAACAGCGAACGCCGCGTGCAGCGCGTGCGCAAGGCGCTCGAGCCTCCGCCTGGCGCGCGTGACGATATTGAGATCATTTTCGAGCTCGCCCGCAGAATGGGACACGATTGGGGCCGCCCCGATGCAGAGAAAGTCTGGAATGAGGTCCGTGCACTGAGCCCGGCTTATGCCGGCATGAGCTATCAGCGGCTCGAAGAAAACAAGGGCCTGCAATGGCCGTGCTATGACGAGAATCATCCGGGCGAGATGTTTCTGCACAGCCGTCTGTGGGAACGGCCGGTGGCCGGCCCGCGTGTGCGGTTCGTTTCGGTCGATCATGATCCGCCCGTCGACAAGTTGTCCGCTGAGTTCCCGCTGCGCTTGACCACGGGGCGCCGGCTGGATGATTACAATACCGGTGTCCAGACTTCGGGCTACAATTCGCCGTTACGGCGCGGCGAGACGCTGGATGTCTCACCTGAGGATGCTGCAAAGCTTGGTGTCGAGGACGGTGAGATGGTTCGCGTTCACTCCCGCCGGGGAAGCGTCACGGTTCCGGTTCGCCGCGACCGGTCGCTGCGGCCCGGGCTGATGTTCATGACGCTGCACTTTCAGGACGACGTCGCGACGAATCTTTTGACGATCGATGCGACCGATCCCAAGTCGGGAACGGCGGAGTTCAAGGCGGCGGCGATCCGCGTGGAGCGCGTGGAGCGCGTGGAGAAGGTGTAACGGAAGTCGAGAAGTAATGGATATTCGCATTCACGGCCCCGAAGCCGATGACTCGGAACGTCAGGCGGTCGATTCGGTCTTAGGCGGACAGGCGCGGCCTCCGCGCGATCTTTTACTTCCGGCTCTGCATGCGGTTCAGGACCGCTTCGGATGGCTCCAGCCCGGGGCCCTCAATTACATCTGCATGAGGATGGATCTTCCGCCGGCTGAAGTATTTGGCGTCTCAACCTTCTACCATCTGTTGTCGCTTTCTCCCGCCCCCCTCCGAGTCGTTCACGTCTGCGATGACATCGCCTGCCGCATAAAGGGCGCGGAGGCGATCTGCGCGGAACTGGAAAAGAACGGAACGCCCTGGAAACGCAGCCCCTGCCTGGGACAATGCGAGCGCGCCCCGGCGACATTGACACTGGGAGGAAATGGGGGAAATGCGGGGACAGACACCAAACTCGTACTTCAGAATTTGGTATCTGTCCCCGCATTTCCCCCATTTCCTCCGGATGGACGGCTGGTCCGCCGCATCGGGAAAATCGATCCCGCGAGCCTGGTGGAATACGAACGCGAAGGCGGTTACCGCGGCCTCAAACGCGCGCTCGAAATCGGACCGGAAGCCGTCATCCGCGAAGTCACCGCTTCCAATCTTGTGGGCCGCGGCGGCGCGGCCTTTCCGACCGGCCGGAAGTGGGATGCTGTTTCGAAAGTTGCGGCCCGCCCGCACTACGTCGTTTGCAACGCGGACGAATCCGAACCGGGGACGTTCAAAGACCGCATCCTGATGGAAGGCGATCCGTTCGCCATCATCGAAGGCGTGACGATCGCAGCATTTGCGACCGGCGCCGAGCGCGGCTTCATCTATATTCGCGGTGAATATCCGCTGGCAATCGAACGCATTCAGGCGGCAATCCAGGCGGCCCGGGCCGCAGGTCTTCTCGGAAAGAACATTCTGGGTTCCGGTTTCTCCTTCGATATCGAAGTTCGCCGGGGCGCGGGCGCCTACATCTGCGGCGAGGAAACCGCGCTGTTCAACTCGATCGAAGGGAAGCGCGGCGAGCCGCGCAACAAGCCGCCGTTTCCGGTGAACGTCGGGTTGTTCGGCAAGCCGACGGTTATTAATAATGTCGAGACGCTGGCGAATGTCCCGTTGATTGTGACGGAAGGTGGCGCCGCCTTTGCCGGCATCGGAACTTCAGGTTCCACAGGTCCGAAGCTCTTTTGCCTGTCGGGGCATGTCGCGAGGCCGGGCCTATACGAGGTCGCCTTCGGCAAGACGCTGCGCGAACTGATCGATATGGCCGGCGGCGTTCCCGGCAACAAGCGCATTCAGTCGATTTTGCTCGGCGGCGCGGCGGGAGTGTTCATCGGGCCGGAGCGGTTGGACGTTCCGCTGACCTTCGAAGGGACGCGCGCGATCGGCGCGACGCTGGGATCCGGTGTCGTGATGGTTTTCGACGAGACGGTGGACATGTGGGATATCCTCAGCCGCATCGCCGAATTCTTCCGCGACGAATCGTGCGGCCAGTGCGTGCCGTGCCGCGTCGGCACCGTCCGGCAGAAAGAATTGCTGGGCCGCCTTCGGTCCGGCCGGACAATCGGATCGCAGGCGGATGAACTGGCGTTGCTGAATGAAATCGGCCAGGCCATGAGAGATGCTTCCATTTGCGGGCTCGGGCAGACGGCGTCGAGTGCCATCGAGTCCGCCCTGGTGAACTTGAAATTATGAGTACCGAAGATCCCATTTGGTTTACGCCCCCGCCGCGGCCGAGCAAGCCGCCGGCTGCGCCCGGCAAGGCGCCTGCAAAGCAGGTGGACATCACGATCGACGGCAAGGCGATGAAAGTTCCCGAGACCATGACCATTCTCGAAGCCTGCCGTTCGCTGGGCATCGATACTCCCACGCTCTGCTATCTCGAGAACCTCACACCTGTGAATGTTTGCCGCGTCTGCGTCGTCGAGCTGACCGGAGCGCGGACGCTCGTCCCCGCCTGCTCGCGCAAGGTTGAAGCGGGTATGGACATCAAGACCGATTCCGCTCGTGTGCGGCTTTCCCGGAAGATGGTGCTGGAATTCCTCGGGTCTTCGGTCGATCTTTCGACGGCTCCGCAGGTGCAGTCATACATCAAACGCTACGACGCCCATCCGGAGCGCTACGGCGAGGAGGCCGAGAAAGTTCATCAGCCGGTGAAGGTCGACAACGATCTCTACGTCCGTGATTACTCGAAGTGCATTCTTTGCTACAAATGCGTCGAAGCCTGCGGCAGCGACGCCCAGAACACCTTCGCGATCGCCGTCGCCGGCCGCGGCTTCGACGCGCACATCTCCACGGAAAACGATGTTCCGCTGCCCGAGTCGGCTTGCGTCTACTGCGGCAATTGCATCGGCGTCTGTCCTACCGGTGCGCTTATGTTCAAAAGCGAACACGAGCTGCGGAAGGCCGGCGCCTGGGACGAATCGAAACAGAAGCAGACCGACACCATCTGCCCATATTGTGGAGTCGGCTGCACGCTGACGCTGCATACGCAGGACAACCGCATCGTGAAGGTGACCTCGCCCATGGACGTCAGCGTTACGCACGGGCACCTGTGCATCAAGGGACGCTTCGGCTTCGAGTTCGTGCAGAACCGGGACTGAGGACGCACACGACAGATTGATCTGCGCTTTTAGTAGCGAAATTCCGCCCGAAAGAAGAAAATAGCCCCAATAATAGCCCCGGTCTGCGTAAAGGAGATTGGTTATGAAGGGATTGATCTACGCCTTGCTGGCGTTGGGACTGGTGTCCGGCGCCGCGGCGCCTGTCTGGGCCCATCACTCGTTTGCCGCCGCATACGACGTGACGAAGCCCGTCACGGTTCAGGGTACGATCACCAAGATCCGGCTCGAGAATCCGCATTCCTGGTTCTTCCTCGACGTGAAAGACGCCGGCGGTAAAATCCAGCAATGGGCGTTCGAGGCCGGCACACCGAGCGGCATGATTCGCAACGGATTCAAGCCGAATCTCATCAAGGCTGGAACCGAAGTCACCATCAAAGGTATTCACGCCAAGGATCCGGCGCAGAACATGGGCATGCTGCAGCAGCTCACGACGCCGGACGGCAAAGTCTACGGCCTGTTCGGTCCGCAGGAAAGCGCGGGTGCTAAATGAAGCGCGCGCTGATCGTGCTGATGCTGCCGGCTCTCGCGCTGGCTGTGATATCCATTCCTGCGGTAGCGCAGACGGCTAAGGCGCCTTCGGATGTTCCGCGGATGGCAGACGGACATCCGGACCTTTCCGGTGTCTGGTGGGGCGGAGCCGATGTCGGCGGAAAGCGCGGCGCCGCGCCCGGCGGAGCTCGTGGAGGTGGAGCGAGAGGAACACCTGCGCCCTCGTTCACGAGTCTGTACACGCCGGAGGCTGCGGCAACGGCGAAGAAACTCGGCGATAAAGACGACCCGACGTTGCGCTGTATTCCGACGGCGTTCGGAACGCTGAATGTCAGCATGTGGAGCGTCGGCGCAGTGGGGCAGATTATCTCGACGCCGAAGTTTATGGTGATCCTCACCGAAACCTATCACGGCTGGCAGCTGATCCCAACCGATGGCCGCCAGCATCGGGACGACGTTCCGCCGGCCTACCGTGGAGACTCCGTCGGACATTGGGAAGCCGACACGTTTGTGGTCGATACCACCAACTACACCGACAACACCTGGATGTTCGCGGAAGGCCGCGTCTCGCCGCACTCCGATGCCCTGCACATCGTGGAGCGCTATCGCCGCGTCGGCAAGAATACGCTCGAGATTGAGGCCAAGGTCGAGGATCCGAAGATGTTGACCGCGCCATGGACCGTGCCGAAGCAGACGCTCGTGCTCGCGCCCTTCGACCAGATCATGTCCCTGGCGTGTTCGGGGGTGGAGACCCAGTCACTCATGGATGCCGCCGCAAAGCAAAACGCCAAATAATTAAAGAGTTCTCGTCAGCGACCCCCTGCCCGCCGCTTCGCGGCGTCACTGTCCCCCTGTAAAGGGGGACAGCCGCGAAGCGGCAGGGGGTCGCTCACACACCCTGTCGAAATCGCTTTCCCTTGGATTTCCTCGCTGAAATCTCCCAGGCTTCGCGAATGTGGATTTCGAGCGCGTCGTCGCGAATCTTGTCCAACATGATGCCAACCCAGCCACTCGCACCGACGTAGGGCGGTTTGAAATACGTATCCGGGGCATCTTCGATCAGAGCAGGCTGAAGAGCCGGAGGCGCCGGCAACCATATGGCGATACGGCCGTCCTCGTGGTGATTTTCGGTGAATATTGTGAAAACGCCTTTGTCCTTCTGGACGAAAAAGGCCGGCGCGCCGTGCGATAGCTTTTCCGAAACACTCGGCATCGTGCTGCAAATCCGCCGGACTCGCTCGAGTGGTGTTTCGCGGCCCTTCTTGCTGGCTCCCGTTCGCTTTTCATTCATCGCCAGTTGCTGTGCCCGGAATTTCGCTATGCGTTCGATCAGTTTCACCGGCACCGGCTCCGAAAGGGGAAGCCGGATGGTGCTTTTGCGGAGTTCGTAACCGGAAAGCTCCTTTTTGAATGCCGCAGCCACCGTATCGCTTGCGGGATACAGCGAGTAGTGTTCCTTCCAGCCGGCGAAATACAGCACCAGCCTGCCATTCAGTTTGTACATCGGCATCTGGTACGAGAGCATTTCCTCCGCTTTCGGTACCGCCTTACGGATAGCGTCCCGCACGCGCTCCAGTACGGTCCGCACCTCCTTCGGTTTCGACGCGATGTACTCGTCCACGGATTTGAAGCCTGTTCCAGCCATACTCAAGACCAGCGAATTCAGTGTACCTTTCGGCTTACTGCAGTTCCTCGTTCGGCTGGAAATCGTGCAGCAGATCCGGATATCCATTCATGGCGAGCCGCGTGGATGGACCGCTGCCGCCGTGATGAGCGCGATGCCAGATTTGTTTCGGAACGTAGACGATGTCGCCCTGGCCGGCGAGGAAAATGGGCAGGGAGCCGATTTTGTATTCGATCTGGCCTTCAAGAATGAACCAGAACTCCCCGGACACTTCGTGGAAGTGTCCTTTATCTTTCGGATTATCTTTCTGCGGGTTGCCGCGGATGATGTTGGCAAATGCGCGGACGTCGGTGACGAAAGGTTTCTGTTGAAACTTACTGTCGGCGACCATCGTGTTGAAGTCGAAGTACGGGCGATTGAGTTCGTCATACTTCCCCTTGCCGGTGATACGGACCTTCAAGAACTCCATACCGGGAACGGGCGCCGGCGTCTCATCCAACGGATACATGACCTGGGTTCCCGCCGTTGTGACTTCCAGGAACAACGCAGGTGCATTGCCCACCACTTCCATGTTGTAAATGTTGCGGTACGGCGCCTGGACGAGAAAGCCCTTCGTGGCCACGAAAGGGTCCTGGCCTTCGATGTTGAACTTGACCTGTCCCGATTGGATCACCCACCACACGCGATTGTCCGGCTGAAATTGGCGCTTCGTCTTTGTCCCGGGAGCGAGCTGGATGTAGTCGGCATGAAGCAGGGAATCACTCACCACCGTTTCCTTCCAGGCTGTCTCCCGCTGGTGCGATGCGAGGATCTCGGAGAGCTTCCAGTGCGGCTTGTTCGGCGCCGTCCATCCTGCCGGCGTCGTGGGAACAGGCGCCCATACCAGCGTCTCACCACGCTGCTGCCCCAGGACGGTCCAGGCCGGAATCAGCGCGGCAACCATCAAGATGGCGAAGCGCAAGCGCGGCAGCGCGCAGCCGTAAATGGCGAAGCGCAAGCGCGGCAGCGCGCAGCCGTACACAATCAAGGCGACAGATTTCAGATAGCGCATTCGTCACTCCTTGCCGAGTCGTATTCCGAGTACGATAACGTACTTTTTCGCTCAGGCTTTCACAAAACTCAGTTCCCGAAAACCGAAACCATGCGGTTTGCGGCGCGCGCGACAGTTTGCGGAACCTCGCCCTTGACGAGCCAGGACACCGCAAAGGCCTCGATCGCGAACGCCTCGGGAATAAATATTGGTTCACCATGAAGTCCGTTTCGGATCGCAACTGCCAGGGCAATGATCATGACAGCGCCGCAGCCTCGGTATACGCGGTTGCTTCGCCGCTTTTCGACTGACTGCTCGGCAGGAGGACGGTCCGATCTTGGAAACAGCCACAGTGAGAAGAGAATGAAGGACAGGAAAAGGCAAACCGCCGACGTGTAGTGTACTGTGCTCATCCACGCTCTCCACCATGACAGCTTCAGTTCCATTGCTGGAGCATCGGTAGGAAACAGCACCACGCCCAGGGCCGCAAGGCCTCCGAGACTCCCGAGAATGCGATCTTCAATGACATGCTCGTACCCCGGATAAGTGAACAGGAAAAGCGACAGCGCGAAGATCACGCCGACAAATACGGCAACCGATCCCGTGTAGTAATACGCGCTAACAGATCCGAGCCTCACCCACTGTTGCAAAGGCGGCGTATGACGAAAACCAGCCAGCATATAAACCCCGAACGGCAGGCAGAGTCCAAGAGACCCGATGAGTTGCCTGTGTGCCTTCTGGGATAAGGAACCTGGCACGTCTGCCATCATTTTCCTCCTGGAACCTCACGGCTCCGTCAAAGTTGTTTAGCCGCAGATTACGCGGATTACACAGATAAGCGCAAAAATAGACTCATTGATGCGCCCATCTGCGTAATCCGCGTAATCTGCGGCTAAACCTGTTTTGCAGGGTCTTGCGGTGCCGCTGGAAATTCTGAGGTTATTTTTCCCTTTGATCAACTCGCGCGAGAAGCGTCCTCACCGGAGCGGAGGCTCCAACCATGACCCGAGGGTTTCTGGCTTTGAGATACCTATTGGTGCGACCTTAGCTGCGGCCGTTACGAGGTTCGTACGGCGACGATGGTGGATCTGATCAGCATGGAGTACAACATGGACTCCGACAAGGTTCTTGGCGGACCGAACTGGCTGGATTGGGACCGCTTCGATCTGCTCGCGATAGCGCCGCAGGGAGCAGCCGAGACAATTGTTTCGCGGCGGCCGTGCGCGATCGCGCTCAAGATTTGCCGCGAGGCGCGCCCGGTGCACGCCTGGCATATGGTTACCTTATACCAGTGCGGGGATATAATTTGTGATCAAGATGCTCGGTACAAACCGCCTGGTGCTGATGTGGATCGCCGCCGCAGCTTTCGGCTTGTTCTCGCCGCAAAAAATCGCATTTGGCCAGCCGCCGGCTTTCGACGCCGCATCCGTGAAGATTCACAAAGGCGGAGGCGGCACCACGCGCGAAATCGGGCCGGGCAGCCTCAGATACTTGAACATCACCTTGGGCGAACTCATCACCATGGCGTATGGCGGAAAAACTTACCAGATCGCCGGGCCGGATTGGGCTGTGAACAACGCCAGTTCGGACCGTTATGACATTATCGCCAAAGCGGATGGGAATGTGCCTCCAGATCAGATCCGCCGAATGATCGGGCCGCTGCTGGCTGAGCGCTTCAACCTGGAGTTTCATCGTGAGACCAGGGAAATGCCGGTATATGCGCTCACTGTTCTGCGAGGAGGCCCGAAATTCAAAGAGGGCGATGGCGGCGAATCAAATGTCGGCCCAGACGGTAAGGGCGGCATTTCGTTCAAAAATTACCCAATGGACGCACTTGTAACCCTGCTTTCCAATATGCCTGCCGTGGGCCGCTCCGTCGTGGACCGGACGGGGCTTGGCGGGAAATACACCTTCACCGCGAATCTGTTTGAGACTCCTTCGGGTATCGCTGACGTTAAAGCCGCTGTGGGCGCCGATGGCGATCCGGTATCGTCACCGGTCTTTTCCAACGTGCAGCTTCAACTTGGCCTGAAGCTGGAAGCCATGAAGTCGCCCATCGACATGATCGTGATCGATCACGTCGAGAAGACTCCCACCGAGAATTGACCGGGCCAGTCGGACGCTTGGATGAGGGGGGTGCAACCGGATCGGGGGGATGTGCACCTCAATTGATCAAGACCGACGGCAATGCCGCATTGGCCGGCAGAACTCCTTGCCTTGCGCCTGGCATTCAGGGCGCCAATGTCATGGGGATTCATTCGCCATACGCAACGACGATCTGGGACTACATCAACCGCGGCATGCCGTTCGGAAAGGAAGGTACGCTGAAGCCTAACGAGGTGTACTCACTGACGGCCTTCCTGCTTTATAAGAACGGTGTTATTCCGGAGGACCAGATCCTCGACGAGCACAGTCTGCCGCAGGTCAAAATGCCGAATCGGAAAGGCTTTGTGCTGCCGGATGGAAGCACGGAATGCCGCGTCCGTTTCCGAACAAGCCTTAACCGGAAGG
>DASXLG010000281.1 GCA_036496425.1 Terriglobia bacterium
AGCACGCTGGTATTCTCGGCCCAGTCGGCTTCCGGGCTTCCCGCCGACATCAACCCCGATTCGCGGGCGCGCCTTCCGTATATGCAGCGCAAGAATATGGACGATGCGGCCCAGAAAATTTTCGACGTGCTGCCCGGCCGCCGCCCCGATGGCGCCCTGGGCGGGCCGCTTGCCTTCGCCGCGTACAATCCGGCAGTTGCGAAAGTTCTGTTCGATCTTCACAACGCCGCGGTGCCGGGAACGCTGAACCCGCACGTGCGCGAACTCGCCATTCTGGTGGCATGCCGCGAGACCAATTACAACCTGGAATGGAATGGTCACGAGCCGTCGGCAGTGAAGGAAGGTGTCGATCCCAAGGTCATCGACATCGTCCGCAGGAAGGCCGCGCTGACCGGCGTCAACGAACAGGACGCGGCGGTTATTCGCCTCGGCCGCCAGCTCTACACAGACCGGAAGGTGGACTCCGCCACGTTTGCAAAAGCCGTTCAACTATTCGGTCAGCGCGGAGCGATGGATCTCGTTGCGGTCATGAACACCTACGCCGTCAGCGGATTCTACGCCATCGCGGTCGATGAGCAGCCCGCGGCGGGTAAGCCTGCATTGGGCCAATCCAGGTAGCGAGAGGCACAAGGGTGCATCCTCATTGAGCGCCATCGACGCAGGTGAAACTATTCGGCAATCCTTTTGTGTTAGATTTTGAATTCACTCTGCCCGGGAGCACACTCATGAACTCGATATTTCGCTGTTGTCTTATTGCGGTGACGCTTGCAGGCACTACTTACGCTCAAAACAAAACACGGCCGGAGTTCGAAGTTGCATCGGTAAAGCCGTCCGATACATCGGACCTGCGGAACAGCTACATGCCTACGCTGGACGTACGGCCAGGCGCCGAACTGCGGATCAGCAACCGGCGGCTGGACGAGATCATCATGGTGGCTTACGGTATCGGAGGAAACCAGCTCTCCGGTCCACAGTGGCTGACCGAACTCACCACGGATCCGACACAGGTTGCACGCTTCGAAATCATTGCGAAGGTGCCCGAGGGTGCAACAAAGGACCAGGTTCCGCTGATGCTGCAGAATCTCCTGGAAGACCGGTTCAAACTGAAAGTCCATCGCGAGTCGAGGCCGACCCAGGTCTATTCATTGGACGTATCGCGCAACGGGCATAAGCTGACTCCCAGCGTATCCGACGGCCGCCGGCCGGCGGGCTGCGCCCGATCCATCGGCACCGGGGAAACCTATTCGGCTGCGGCGGATTGCTACAGCATCAGCATGGCGCAACTTGCGCAACAGTTGCCGGCGCTTGCGCCCGCGTATTTTCGTGAAGGACCGGTCGTGGATCATACCGGTCTGACAGGTTCTTTCGATATACGGCTTGAATGGAGGCGGCTCGACGAACTACAAAATGGGGCTTCGGGCAAGACAATCATTGAGGCTGTAAAGGATCTCGGATTGGACCTGGAAAAGAAACGGGAGAACGCCGAAGTGCTGATTGTTGATCACTGCGAGAGAATGCCGACAGAGAATTGAAATATTGGACGGGCGGGCAGGCAAAAGGCTCAAACTGATCGCAAGCGCCGGGCTCGCCGGGACGCGGCTCGACGCCGTTCTGGCCGGATGGCTGCCTGAGGCCCTGGGCCGGCCTGTTTCGAAAGCCAAAGTTCGAAAACTGATCATGGCGGGAGCGGTTCAGGTGAACGGAAGCCGCGTGAGGAATGCCGCGATTGCGTTGTCTCCCGGCGCGACGATCGAAGCGCATGTTGATCCTTCGAGGCTTTTCGATGATTTGACCGCACGCGACAAAAGGTTTGAGCTGACACCGGCTCGAATCCTGTTTGAAGATGCGGATCTGATCGCCATCGATAAACCGTCAGGCCTTCCGGCGCATCCGACTCTGGATGAGGGCCGGGATAATCTCGTTGCCGCCGTGACGCGATTCCTTGCGAAACGGGACGGACGGGCACCCTACATCGGACTCCATCATCGGCTCGATCGCGACACATCCGGAGTTGTGCTTTTCACCAAATCGCAGAGAGTGAATGCCGCTGTTGCCGAAGCATTCACACGGCGCCGGGTGGTCAAGATTTATCAGGCGCTAGCGGGCTCACACCGCAAGCTCGACAGTGAGTGGACCATCAAAAACCAGATCGGGAAAATCTCGACGAAGTCGAAGCGTGCAAAGTACGGAGCCGTCGATTCGGACGGCCAGGCCGCGGAGACATCGTTTCGTGTCATCGAACAGCATCCGCATGGAATCTGGATCGAGGCGGTTCCGAGGACCGGCCGAACGCATCAGATTCGAGTGCACCTTGCGGAATATGGCCTGCCCATCCTCGGCGATGATCTTTACGGCGAACCTTCCGCACTCGCTCCGCGTCTGATGCTTCACGCCAGCCGGTTGACTTTCCCGCACCCCATAACGGGCGCCGAAGTTATCGTGAAAAGCCCTTTACCCGGGGATTTCAAGAGCTGCCTTAATCGGATCGCCGGGTGACCGGAAAATCTCCCAGGTCTGCCGGCGAGTCGAGGAATGACGCGGGTGCGAAGGAGTACCACGCCTTACTGTGACGCCCAGCCTATTCCACACCCTGAGCTGATGCAATACGGTTCATAGATGGAGACTGGCTTGCACGCGTTCCACGGAGATTGATTTCTTATGTTGATCCCCATACCTGATTCTGTTTCAACGGACTCGCTCCATCCCACGGTATGTATTATCGGCGCAGGCCCTGCGGGTATCACGCTTGCCTGTGAGCTGGATGGAGAGCCCTTTGATGTGCTCTTGCTTGAAGCAGGTGAGACTGGTGTTTCCGGCGGTTCGCCGGAAGACTATCGGGGAACCGCAGAAAATCCGCACCCCAATCCTGCTGAATTCCGCCGCTTCTGTCTGGGCGGTTCCAGCAGCGTTTGGGGAGGACGATGCGTGCCCTATGATCCAATCGATTTTGAGCGCCGCGACTACGTCTCCAACAGCGGCTGGCCGCTTTCTTTTGCGGATGTCGCAAAACACTATCCCCGCGCGATGGAGTACTGCGATGCAGGACGTTTTGACTTCAGCACAAACGGTTCTATCGCCAGGCCTGCCGCAACGATTCCGGGCCTGGCGCAGCACCGGGACTTGCAAACAGACTGTATCGAGCGCTATAGCCTTCCCACTCATTTCGGCGCCAGGTACCGGAAAAAACTTCAAACATCACGCAATGTGACGACCATGTTGCAATCAAGATGCATCGCCATCAACAAGCGGCAAGGCGATGACCTCGTCGAATCCATTGTGTGATTGTCGACGCGGCAAACGTCCGGCGAACGGTGTTCGCAAAAATATTTGTGCTGGCTGTTGGCGGTATCGAAACGCCACGGCTGTTGCTGGCCACCGATGTCATGACCAATGGTCTTGGCAATCGCAGCGGGAAACTGGGCAGGTACTACGCATGTCATTTTGGAAATCTGTGCGCCCGCCTGGTTTGCGACGCCGCCAAACCGGCATTCGGCTTTGAAAAGACAACAGATGGTGTTTACTGCAGGCGCAAGTTGCTGTTTACGCCGGAAGCGCAACGGCAGCATCGCTTGCTGAACACGGCATTCAGACTGCATTTTCCGGACTATTCCGATGCCGCGCATGGCAGTGCAGTTATGTCCGTCATTTATCTGGCCAAAAGCACGCTGATTCCGAAATACCGGAAGCCAGCATCCAGACTGGCTCATGCCCGTAACGTCGTTGCCGGTTTTCCGCAAATGGTGAAATTCGGTTGGCAATGGTTGTTTCTGCGGCAACTTGCGGAACGCAAGTTACCGTACACATTGGTGCCCACTGCCGACGGCAGCTTTCCTCTGGAGTTCAATTGCGAACAGACACCGATGGAAAGCAGCCGGATTACACTGAACAGCGACCGTGACCGCCATGGTCTGCAGCGTGTGCACGTTGCATGGCGGGTGGCGGAGCACGATATCGCCGCTGCGTTTCGTGGTTTTCAATTGCTGCGTTCCGCCATTAACAGCACCGAATCCTGCCGCCTGGAATTTGATGAAGGACAGCTTGCAACCCAGCTGTCTCGATCTACGCCCGTCGGCGCTCATCATCTCGGAACGGCGCGTATGGCGCAGTCACCGGGCGAGGGCGTCGTCAATACACAGTGCGCCGTGTTTGACATACCTAATCTGTACATCGCCGGCTCTGCCGTATTTCCGACCAGCAGTCATGCCAATCCCACTTTGACGATCGTCGCATTAGCCTTGAGGCTTGGTGAACACTTGAAAGAAAAATTGAGCGGCACGAGCGTCGGTTGAGGAAGAGCGGCTCCGTCAATTCCCGGCGCGCCGCTTCCGCACGACGCGGTTCCACCACATTACAGCGCCGGTCACGAACATGGCGGCAGGCGCGAGTCCCGCCAGAGCCCATACCAGTTTCGTCGTCTGGTCGCAAAGGCCGGGTCCGTGGCAGGGAATTCCGATCCCGTTGATCCGGCCGAAATGTAAATAAGCGAGCCAGTAGATCACGCGATCCACGACGCGGACGCCTGCATTCGTATCGGTGACCGGCTCGATCCGGTCGGCGAAATCCTGAAATGCCTGCGGATTCCCCAGGTATGCTCCACTTAATCCGAACAAAACGGTAAAGCCGAACAACCAGAAACCGATCACGCTGTGCAGGTCCCATGTCCATCGCCGCCAGCCAACACCCCAGCGAAGAGTCAGGCTGCGCCGCCAGTTCTTGATTCCAGGCCACCACACCACGATTCCCGTGGCCGCGAGGATGAGCAGCGTCACCGCGCCGAAACCGTTCACGCTGCGGCCGGTGGTTCCACCCATCAGGTCGTCGTGCAACTCGAGAAGTTTGGAGACCGCCCAGATGCCGGGCGGCACAGAAGTACCGAGATCTGTGCCGGTGTATGGATTGAACAGGCGGTCTTTACGTCCGCCACGTCCGCTGAGCGAAATGCCGACAGCCTGATCCGGAGTCTGCGAACTACCCATGCTAATGACCCAGTATCCGGGATACGCGCGCAGCGCGGCCGCCTTGAGTTCGTCGTCTGAAAGCCGCGAGCCCGATGGAGTGACAAGAACAGGAGGGCGTGTCGCCGCCACGTACAGTTCGTTGCTGTAGACAACAATGCTGCCGGTCACGCTGACCACGAAAAGATACAGCCCGAAGCCGATTCCGCTCCACAGGTGGATCTGAAAAACGGCTTTGCGCAACCAAACGGTTTGCGGCTGTGAAACCCAACGGCCCCATGTTGTGGAAACACTCAGTTTCGGCGGAGCCGAGGCATCCATTTCTTCCATGATTTCTTTCATCCTATAACAGTACTGAAGCGACCCGCTCCTTCGTCTTTATTCGGCGGATATGGTAGTATGGCAGTATGTTAAAGGTCACCTTTACGGTTGATGAACAAACCGTCAATACGCTCAAGCGTATCGCAACACGGCTGAATAAGCCGCAAAGCGTGATCTTTCGTGAAGCGATACGTCATTATTCGGAACATGCCGACCAGCTGAGCCCGGAAGAACGCGACCGGATGCTGGCTGTCGTCGATCGAATAATGGCCCGAAAGCCTACCCGCCGCGACGCTGAGGTAGCCGCGGAACTCGCGGCAGTCCGTGCGGCTCGCAAGACGGGGGGCCGCCGCACTCGTGTGGCATGATCCATCTGGACACGTCGGCTTTGGTAGATTCTCTTACCGGCAAACGACGCTCGGGATTACGTCTGCGCCAATTCATAGAGAACGCTGAAAGAGTTCATTTAAGCGCGCTCGTTTTCTATGAATGGCGTCGTGGTCCAAGGCAACCGCAGGAAATCAAAGACCAGGAAGATCTTTTCCCGGCCGATCAAATCGTGACATTTGGCGCGGCTGAGGCATTAATTGCTGCGCGTCTGTACCGCCAGGTCAAACGTCCAAGGGGTCGAGAAATCGATATCGCAATTGCCGCTTGCGCGATTGCTCACAATGCCGACCTCTGGACCCTCAACGCAGCGGATTTTAAGGACATTCCGAATCTCAAGTTGGCGTGAACTCCGGCAGGTGGAATGAAAAAAACCTGAACAAAACCGGTGTTCGAGGAATTCACAAAGATATAAACTGCCTTGGTCTTGCGTCGCTGGATCATCCGGCCCGGGGCGAACGATGTGAGATGTCTTTATATCAGGTTGCGCGCTATCGCGCTTGCGTTTCGCCATTTGATCTCGAAGGAGAATGCATGACTATTCGAAGTTTCATAGCGCTTATCGCGGGCGGCTTTGCTGCCGCCGCAGCGATGTTCTACACGAGCTTCGCGCAAGCGCCGAACCCCGGACCGGCAGCGCCGCCGGCGCCGGATGCGGCGGTCCTCGCAAATTATCGACCCGTCACCGCCGAGCGCCTGAAGAGTCCGGAAGATGGCAACTGGCTGATGGTCCGGCGAACGTATGATGGCTGGGGCTACAGCCCTCTGAATCAGATCACGACCGCCAATGTCAGCCGCCTGAAGCCGGTGTGGGGCATGTTGACCGGCGAGGGCCGCGTCCACGAGTCGGCTCCGATCGTCAACAATGGCGTCATGTTTATCTCGACGCCCAACAACCAGGTGATAGCGATCGACGTCAAGGCCGGTAATATCCTGTGGCGCTATAGACGGCCGAGACCGCCCGGAACAAACGTTCCACACGACACCAGCCGCGGCGTTGGACTCTACGGCGATAAGGTGTTTTTCGCGGCCGGTGAAGCGGTTGTCGTCGCGTTGGACGCCAAGACCGGAAAGGAAGTCTGGACTGCGGCGATAGCCGACAATAAATCGGGCTATTACATTTCAATGGCTCCTCTCGTCGCCGCGGGAAAGCTGCTGGTCGGAACCTCCGGAGGCGAATTCGGAGTGCGGGGATTCGTCGCTGCGCTGGACCCGGATACAGGCCGGGAGTTGTGGCGAAGCTTTACAGTCCCGGCGCCCGGAGAGCCGGGCAGTGAAACATGGCCGGCCGGAGGGGACCAATGGAAGACGGGAGGCGCTTCGATCTGGGTTACCGGGAACTACGATCCAGAGACCAACCTCGCGTTTTTCGGCACCGGCAACGGAGGCCCCTGGATGGGAGACCAGCGTCCCGGAGACAACCTCTACACGTCGTCGACGATCGCCATCGACGTCAATACCGGAAAGATCAAGGGATACTTCCAATACCATCCGAATGACTCCTGGGATTGGGACGAAGTCTCACCGCCGATACTCGTGGACTACCAGCGAAACGGCCGCACGGTTAAAGGGCTGATCGACGTCGCGCGCGACGGCTATTTGTGGTTCCTCGAACGGACTGCCGACGGCCCTATCCACTTCGTCGAGGGCAAACCTTTCGTCTATCAGAACGTGTTCCGCAGTCTGGATCCGAAGACGGGTCGACCCGATGTCGATCCCGCGCGCAAACCCGGCACCGGCAAGACGGCGGACTTTTGCCCGAATTCGCACGGAGGCAAGAACTGGCCTCCGATTGCTTACAGCCCACAGACGCGAATGATCTACATTCCAGCCAACAACAACCTTTGCGGAACACTGACCGGCGCTCCGGTGACCTATTCGCCCGGCCGCGGATTCACCGGTACCGCGCGCGGCGCCGTCGGTCCGCCTCCACTGGCGCCGGGGGCCGATCACTTCGGCGAGGTACAGGCCTGGAACGTCGATACCGGAAAGAAGGTGTGGACCCACAATTATGACCGAAGTCCGAACTGGGGAGCGATGCTGGCGACCGCCGGCGGACTGGTCTTTACCGGCGGAACGGCGGACCGGAAGATTCATGCTTTCGATGCCGCCACAGGGAAATTGCTATGGGAGTCGCCGACTCCGTCGGGAATTCTCGCGCCTCCGACTTCATTTACGGTCGACGGAAAACAATACATCGCGGTGCTCTCCGGCTGGGGCGGAGACTCCGCCGGCATGCAGGGCACCCTCAACCGGGCGTTTCCCGGCCAGTATCCGGCGGTGCCGGAAGGAGGCTCAATTTGGGTCTTCGCCCTGGAATAGCATGCCGGGTTTCTGCGCTCGACTGCATCGCTGACCGAAAATGTTAATATCAGCGTCCACAATGGAGTTCCATTCAGCTGAATCCGCAATCGGGAAAGCCGTCTCCGCTCCAGTTGAGGAGCGCAAATATACGGGTCCCTCGCAACTCGAAACTCAGGTTGCCGGGTTCTTCGATGAGTTCCGTCCGGGCTTACTTCGTTATTTGTCCTCGTTTGGGCTTTTGCCCGAAGACGGCGAAGAAATCGTTCAGGAAGTCTTCGTGGCGCTGTTCCTGCATTTGCGCGCCGGAAAATCGCGCTCCAATATCCGCGGCTGGGTTTTTCGCGTCGCTCACAATTTAGGCCTCAGACGGCGAAAAAACATCCATCGTCTTCTGAAGACGGTTTCGCCCCTGACTCAGCACATGGATCCATCTCCGGATCCGGAACAACAAGTTGCCTTGTCTCAACGGCGGGATCAAACTCTGGCGATCGTGAGTGTGCTTCCCGCCCGGGATCGGCGGTGTTTGTATTTACGCGCGGAAGGGCTGCGCTATCGTGACATTGCCGGCATCCTGGGTATGTCGCTGGGTGGCGTTGCGCTATCTCTGGCGCGATCGTTTTCGCGGCTGGAAGAGCCTGCTCAGAGATAAAAATGAGCAAGGAATCTCATATTCCGGCCGCCGACTTGATTCTCGCTGCGGATGGCGAAGTATCGCTGCTGCGGCGGTATCGAATCCACCGGCATCTGGTTCGCTGTGGGACCTGCCGGTCACGCATGAAAGAGATCGAAGACACGACCGCCGGATTCATGCACGCTTACCGTGATGAGATCGACGCGCAATTGCCTTCGGTCTCCGCACCGCGCGCCCTCCTGCGAGCCCGCTTGAGCCAGCTCGCGTCGGAGCATGGCGACACGGTCTGGCAGCGCATTTTTCCGTCCATGTCTTTCCGTCGTGCCGCTTATCTTGCGGTGATCTTTATTCTGGCAGCCGCCAACCTGGTTCTGTGGCAGTCCTCTCGAACGACGCTGGCCTCGACTCCGAATCCGAGTCTCACTCCCGGCGTTGCGCTGCCTTTGACGGAGGGCGCCATCTGCTCCACCGTTCTTGTGAAACGATCCCATGCGGAACTGGCGGTGATCGGAAAAGAAATCTTTGAGAAGTACGGTATCCGAAACCCGGGAAGCGGGCACTATGAACTCGATTATCTGATCGATCCGGAACTCGGGGGGGCCGACGACGCCCGCAATCTCTGGCCGCAGCCTTACTCCGTTTCCTGGAATGCGCACGTGAAGGATGCCCTCGAATCGCATCTTCGGGAACTCGTCTGCACGGGCCAGCTGTCGCTCGCGGAGGCACAACACGACATCGCGTCGGATTGGATTGCTGCGTACAAAAAATATTTTCACACGGATCATCCGCTGCCGGCGCACCTCGCGTTCGAGAAAGACGAGCCCTGGATCGATTGAGCCGCATCTTACTTTTGTCCGCCGTCCTTTTCCTGTTTGGCTGCAACTCCGCCACGACTCCACCGGCCGCCCCGCGGGCCGGCTCCATATCGGTCCTGACGCAGCACAACGACAATGCCAGAACCGGCGCGAATCTTCGCGAGTCCGAATTGAATGTCGCGGATGTCAACAAGGACAGGTTCGGGAAGCTTTTCGATCTCAGTGTCGACGGCGACATCTATAGCCAACCGCTTTACGTGGCCGGCGTCGACGTTCCCGGAAAAGGCCGCCGGAATCTGATCTACATCACCACGATGCATAACAGCGTTTATGCGTTCGATGCCGACCGCAAAGGTGGCGGCGATCCGATCTGGGTGCAACGGCTCGGCATCCCCGTCCCGACGTCGGTGTTCTGCGACGGCGCCCGCCTCAATATCCGCAAGGAAATCGGCATCATCAGCACTCCCGTCATTTCGATGCAGCGCCAGGTCCTGTACACGGCCGCATTCATAGTTGAAAACGGCGAAGCCCGGCACTACATCCATGCGCTCGATCTCGCTACCGGACAGGAAAAGTTCAACGGGCCGAAAAGAATCCAGACTGAAGGCTTCATCGGAGGCGTTGAAAACCAGCGGCCGGCGCTCTTGCTTTCCAATGACACCGTCTACGTGGGATTCGGCTCGTACGGTGATTGCGGGCCCTTTCACGGCTGGATGTTCGGATTCAACGCGGACACGCTCGAAAGTTCGCCTCGCGCATTCACGACCATTACCCTCCCCGTTCCCGGAAACGGGATATGGCAAGGCGGCCAGGGGCCGGCGGCGGATGCGGAGGGTAACATTTATTTGATGGTCGGTAACGGGACGTCCAGAGACATTCTTCCTCCGTTGCGCGAACCGGCCGGCAAAGTGACTTTCAAACAACAGGCGCTGGGATCTCCCGCCGCGATCGACATCGGCGCCCGGCTGCTCATTGCCTGGACCGCAAAACCTACAGAAGACCCGGACGAGCATGTGAAAGTCGCAACCTGGCGTAATGAAACCACTCTGACGGATGCACAGACACTCGCCGATACAAGCCTGGACAGTCCCGCCCTGGCGTCCGGCAACGGCCGGACCTTTCTGGCCTGGACCGAGAACGACAGCCGGAACGTGAACCGCGTTTATCTTCGCTCCACTGCAGATTCGAAACACTGGAGTGGAGACAAATCCTTAATTCCGGATTCAGCGAGCTTCTCGGGACCGGCGCTGGCTTTCGGAAATGGACGGCTGTTTGCGGCATGGACGGATAAAGACAAGAACGTCGTCGTGCGCTGGTCCGTCGACGGCATTCAATGGCTTGCCGCCGACAGAGCCACGTTGCCAGGTCCGAGCGCGGCCGCGCCGCAGCTGGCGTTCATCGATGACGAACTGTACCTGCTCTGGACCGGCATCGATCATGCCGTGAATCTGATGCAGTCTCCCGACGGAAAGACTTTCTCTCTCGTGAGCAGGAAATGGAAGAGCTCGGCTCGCGCCTCTCTTGTCAAGGAAGGTCCGTTCTGGCTCGCATGGGCGCGCGGTGATTCGACCGGATCGGCCGGCCTGGCCAACGGCCGGACGCCGGCCGGTCTCGGCGATGAGATTACCTATCAGGGCGACTTCGGCCTGGGCGCCCCCACCCTCGTCGCACTCGGCGGGGCCCTGCATTTATTGTGGTCGGGCTCGGCCGATTCTTATCTGAATATCGCGCGGATCGCTGAAACTCCCGCGCTCGCCAATTCGTTCGTCAAACTGCGCGCGGACCTCTCGCTCAGCGATTGGTTCATGGTCTGGAATACCGATATTCTGAACCGGTCCGATGTCGATCTCGGGGCCGCGGGTCCGTTACTCCTGCCGGGCACGGACCTTCTGATCGGAGGAGGCAAAGAAGGCAAGATGTACCTCCTGCAGCGCAACAATCTCGGCGGCTTCTGCGCGAAATGCGGAGAGCCGAACGGCGACAGCCAGATCCCTCAATGGTTCCAGGCAGCTCCCAAACCCTGCGAAATCTCTCCCGCCGACTGTGGCGCGCTGCCTCCGGCCGCGACCTTTTATCACATCCATGGATCGCCCGTGTATTGGGACGGCCCGGGCGGCCCGTTCATCTACATCTGGAGCGAAGCCAGCAACCTCCGCCGATTCAAGTTTGAAAACGGCAGGTTCGTTACGACTCCGGTCACAAACGAAGTGACGACGCCTGCAAGAAGCATGCCCGGCGCCATGCTTTCGCTTTCCGCGAACGGAAATGACCGGACGACGGGCATCATATGGACTACATATCCGACAGGCTGCACCGGCAAACGTGACGGTACCGAGAAAGATGTCCGCTGCGCGGATCCGAGGTACTGGGGCGATGCGAGTGCGGGAACAGTCCGGGGAACCCTGCGCGCATTCGACGCCACGTCCTTAAAGGAACTCTGGAACAGCGACGAACAAGGCGCAGATACGCTCGGTTTTGTGTCGAAATTCGCTCCGCCGACGATCGTGAACGGCAAAGTCTATGTATCCACTTTCTCAGATCCGGCCGTCGAAAATTGTCAGGCCGATGGCTGCAGAGCCAGGCTGGTTGTCTACGGCCTGAAAAGGTAGTGCCCCCTCTGCTACTCTGATTTGGTTGCCGCTGGAATCCGGACCTCCAGCGCGTCACTTTCGACCTGCTTGGAATAATTCCAGTCATTCGGAAAAATTCGCATTTTTTTTGTGCCCGTTGCATTGACCTCCGTGAGTCCCCATCCGAAACTTAATTCCTGTATCCAAGGTCTTTAAAACGTAACAACCGCGAGAAGAATTCTCACGAAACAAAGGAGCCCCCCCGTATGATGCGAAGCTCTCGCCGAATTGCTGTTGGTTTGTCTGTCCTTCTTGCCCTGTTGGTCGTCGTGGCCGTGCATGGCCAGGGCTTGAACTCCATTCCAAACGGAATACCTTTCCTGAATCCGAATGGCGCGTCGAGCACGTACAGCACGGCCGGTTCGATCGATCTGACCGGCCCGTTTTTCCAGAGTCTCGGCACGAACGGGCGTACCTGCGCCACATGCCATCAGCTGAGCGACGGAATGTCGGTGGCCGCATCCAACGTGGAGCTGCGGTTCGACCTGACTGCCGGACTCGATCCGATTTTCCGCACCAATGATGGTTCCAACTGCAATCACAACATCAATGTCTCGACGCTGCAGGGCCGGCGCGCGGCGTATAGCCTTCTCCGCACACGCGGATTGATCCGTATTGCGATCAACGTTCCGCCGAATGCGGACTTCGACGTGGTCCACGTCGACAACCCATATGCCTGTAACGAAACGGATGTGATTTCGATGTATCGGCGGCCGTTGCCCGCGACCAACCTGCGTTTTCTGAGCGCGGTCATGTGGGATGGCCGGGAATCGGCGCCGGCGACCGGCACCACAAAGATTCTATTCAACAACTACCCCACAGCGCTTTTGAATGACCTTGCCCACCAGTCGGTCGATGCAACCAACGGACACGCTCAGGGCAATGGGACAAAGCCCACGGCGGCAGAACAGCAGGCGATTGTGAATTTCGAGATGGGCCTGTCCACGGCGCAATCCATCTCCTTCAGCGGAGGGATTTTGAATGCCCAAGGCGCCATGGGAGGTCCTCTGGCGTTGCTCACCCAGCCGTTTTTCATCAGCATCGATTCCAGCGTCAACGTCCTATTGCCGCAACTCGAGCAGCCGGGAGGATTGGTGACGCCGGGCGACGGAAAATTCACGCCCAACATCTTTAATACGTTCAGTGCCTGGTCCGGACTGCCGCACTTCGACCCGCGTGCCGCGATCGCGCGGGGAGAGACGATATTCAATACCAAGCAGATCAACATCACGGGCGTGGCGGGTATCAACGACGACGTCTCCGCGGGCGGCCTGGTTGCCGGCGGCATTCCAGTGCTCAAAGGGACTTGCGGCACGTGTCATGACACCCCCAATGTCGGCAATCATTCGTTCCCGACGCCGTTGAACATCGGCGTGGGCGATCCGACCAACGGGACTTCGTCGTTTTCGCTGGGCGGTCTGGACATCAGCTACCTGCCGAAAATTACTGTTCGGAGCAAGGCGACCGGAGAGTTGAAGACAACGACCGATCTCGGTCAGGCGTTGATCGACGGACAATTCGTTCACGTCGGGAAGCTCAAGGGTCCTATTCTTCGAGGTCTTTCCGCGCGCGCGCCGTTCTTTCATAACGGTTCGGCGGAGACTCTGCTGGATGTGGTGCGTTTCTACGAGGTCCGTTTCGGCGTCGTCTTCACGCATCAGGAAGAGTCCGACCTGGTCGCTTTCCTGGGCGCGCTGTAACACGAGAGGTGCGGGTTTATCCGCCGTGGTAAACTCGCATCATTTTCTCGGAGCGTACCCTGCGAGGGCGCGGTGGTGTCGAAACAATATCGGACGTTCGCGTCATTTTATCCGTACTATTTGTCGGAACACCGCAACCCGACGTGCCGGCGGCTGCATTTCGGCGGGTCTGTCCTGATTGCCGCAGCCCTGGGTTATGTTCTGGTCACTCAATCATGGCTCGGACTGCTGGCTCTGCCGGTGCTCGGTTACGGCTTCGGCTGGATCGGGCATGCCTTCTTCGAGAAGAACGTTCCCACGACGTCCACTTATCCGTTCTACAGTTTTTGTGCATATTGGGTGATGGTGAAAGATATCGCCATCGGCCGGTTGAAGTTCTGACTGCAGGCCTATGAAAAAAATCAAAATCTACGAATACTCGAAATGCTCCACCTGCCGGAAGGCGTTGCAGTTTCTCGATCGCAATGACGTCGCTTACGAGAAAGTGCCCATCGTGGAGACACCTCCCACGAAGGCGGAACTCAAGAAAATGCTCGCGCTGCAGGGCGGCAATCTGAAGAAGCTCTTCAACACATCCGGTGAGGTCTATCGTGCGATGAAGATCGGCGAGAAACTGCCGTCGATGTCGGAGAGCGAGGCCCTCGATCTGCTGGCGGCTAACGGCAAGCTCATCAAACGGCCCTTCGTCCTCGCCGGCGGCAAAGGCCTGGTCGGATTCAACGAAGAGGATTGGAAGAAACAGAGCTGGTAGAATCCGCTCCGTTGCCGCCCGTGGCACCTCGCTCGAAAACTTCGACGCCGTCGGAGCGTGGCGCACACGCGATGCCGGCTTGCCGGTCGATGCATCGACCGAACTTATCGATGGGACGAAACTGAACGGCCCCGCCGATCTTCGCAACGCGCTCCTGGGCCGATCGGATCAGTTCGTCCGGACCTTGACGCTGAACCTTCTCACCTACAGCCTCGGACACATCACCACCTACCAGGACATGCCGCTGGCACGCTCCATCGTCCGCGATGCCTCCGCCGGGAATTACCGCTTTTCCGCGATCGTTCTCGGCATCGTCAAGAGCGCCCCGTTTCAGATGAACGTGAAACGGTAGAGCGCTGGCGGGCCCCACAATATGTCGAATGTCAAATGTCCAGTGTCGAATGTCCAATGTACCTGTCAAACGACCAGACGACCCAATGGTTCTGGTGATCCGGTCGTTGGGTCGTCTGGTCGTTTGACAGGTACATTGGGCATTCGACATGGGACGTTTGACATCTGACATCGGTTGGCTCGCCTGCGTCGACGTTGCGTCGAGATCCATCGATGGAAGTCCCGTGAACCGGCAGCGGATCCCCACGGACCGTTGAGGGATTTCCCGCAGGAGGAGCCGCGTTTTGCGGATTCCTCGTCCGAAACCCACAGAGCCGTCCCGGAATCGCCCATGGTCGGTTTAGCATCCTGGAGATGCCGCAACGGATCTCGAAGATGCTTCGATGCATCTCCCGGGAGGCCTCGAAGCAGATCAAAAATACTGCGATCGGACATTGGGACGCCGAAGCGCCCCCAGCCGCCGCATCCTCGGAAATACAAGATCCATTGCTGCATCAATAAGATACGTCGACGAAAGCGGGCTGACCGCCAATGGCGCCGGAAAAAGATATGTCCCTCGTGTCCGGTTTTCCGACAATTTTGAAGGTTTCAAGAAAAACCTTGATGGCATTTCAAGAGAAACCTTGAAAACCGAGCGCGCTTTTAGCGCTGCGACGAGGCACTCTCAGCGTAAGTCGCTCATTTAACTCAGCCATTGCCGGAATGGCACAAATGGCAGGGCCCGTGCGTTATTGGAAAGCGGAACCGTTAACCATCAACCGCGGGTAAATACCCGCAGAAGAGAGAATCTATGTTGAAATCGACACCAATACCGATCCGAGCCATCGTCGGCCATACCAAGAAGAAGCCCACGGATATCCTGGCGCGTCTCAATGCCGTGCTCGCCGGCGTCTACACCTATCCGGAGGAATATCCGAATCCTCCGGTCGATGAAGCGACGTTCAAGTCCAACACCGACACCTTTTCAAGCGATATCACCGCTGCGCTGGATGGAGGAGCCAAAGCCATCGCCGCGCGTAACGCGCAAGAGACGGTCGTCGTCGGGATGCTGCACGAAATCGGGCATTTCGCCGAGGTAAAGTGCAAGGGCAACATGTCGACGTTTTTGAAAAGCGGGTTCGCGCCCGTTCCCAACGCCAAGGCGGTTTTTCAGCCGTTGTCTCAGTTCATTCGTAACATCCGGCACGGCGCCAGCAGCGGTCAACTCCTGGTTACTATCGTCGCTGTTCCCAAGGCGGCCTCCTACGAATTCCGGTGGGCAGCCGTGGGTGCCGGGGGCGTGTCCGGCCCGTGGACGACGATACCTGTCACAAAAGCAAATCGGGCGATACCGGTGACGGGCCTGACGCCGGGTACGACCTATGCTTTCCAGGTCCGTTCCCTGGGCGACGCCGGCTATTCCGATTGGAGCGATTCTCTGACGAAGATATCCATTTAAAACTTTTGAGCCGCAGATGACGCGGATGACGCAGATGGGGCGCGTAACAACTCTTGAGCGCCATCTGCGTCATCCGCGTCATCTGCGGCTCATATTTTGGTTCCAATCGAGCAGAGCTCAAACGCGAGGTTGGCCAGCTTGCCGGCGAAGGTTGTGAGCTGGGCGATTTCGATTTCTTCGTTCGGCTCGTGGTAGGTTTCTTCGTTTCCGGGAGCCCAGCCGACCGCCTGGATACCGGCCTGGACCAGGGGATTCGCAAACGTGCCGCCGCCGCTGCCGACGACTTTCGCGTCCGGGGCATGTTTCTGAATGAGCTTGACGATTGGCGCTTCCGGCGAAACCTCGCAGGGCAGGGAACTCTTGAAGATCTCGACCGAGAACGTCGCGCCCGGCATCTTCACGCTGCCGGCGAGAGACTGCACTTCGCCGCGGATTTTATCCGGCGTTTGTGACGGCACGTAACGAATGTCCAGCGTCACTTCGCAATCGGCCGCGACGGCATTCGGCGCCATGCCGCCGGTGATCAGGCCGGTATTGATCGTGGGGCCGCCGAGAATCGGATGCGCCTGGTGCCGCAGGTGCAGGCCTTCCAGGGCGAGGAGAAATCGGGACATCGCGTGAATCGCGTTGACTCCCTTGGCCGGATTCATGGCATGGGCCTGCCTGCCATGCGCTTTCACTTTCAGCAGCACTCGCCCTTTCTCGGCGACGTTGATTTCGCGCATGTCGCCGGCGATGTCCGGGATGATGGCGTCGGTGCAATCGATCAACTTCTCTTCCAGGAGATAGTCGATCCCGACGCCGATCCCGACTTCCTCATCTCCGACAGCTCCAAAGATGAATTCGCCGTCGACGAACCGCTCATACTTTTTGAGAATCAGAAGCGTTGCAAACGCCGATGCCAGCGGTCCTTTGTCGTCGAGTACGCCGCGGCCATAAAGTTTGCCCGCTTTTTCGAACGGATCGAAGGGCGCGAACTTCCACGCCGACGGATCGCCGCTCGGAACGACATCCGTGTGAAGCAGAACCATCAGCTTGCGGTACCCCGGCTTTGCTTTCCCGACACGCGCGATAAGATTCTCGCGGCCCGCAACCTTCGCATGCGTTGTGAAGGATATCGAATGCGAGGCCAGCTCGGGCTCGAGGATCGCGACGACTTTGCCCTCTTCTCCAGGCGACGCCATGCCGTCCGGTCCTTCGCCTGGAAAGTCCTCGAGAAAGTAATCGACCGTCCGCTCGCGGCAGATGCGGAGCGTCAAATCGACGATAAGCGCACGCATGGACTCGGCTTCACGGAGAATGCCGGATGGGTCGGGCAACTGCGGCAAGATAAGCCTCCTAACAGGATGAATTATATTTGTGGTAGTCTCCCGCCAAATGCGAAATCTGCTGGCGCTTTCAATGTTTCTAACCGCGACCCTCGTCTGTTCGGCGCCCGCGATGTCCCAGGGCTGGCCCGCCGATCCGCACGATCTCTCGGGAGTATGGCAGCTCGCGCCGGGCGGCGGCGGTCAGGGGCCGGGCGACAGCTTTCCTCCACTGACGGCGTGGGGGAAGGCGAAATACGATGCGAACAAGCCGGGATACGGGCCGAAGGCGGCGCCCGGCGGCAACGATCCGATTCTGAAGTGCGACCCGATGGGTTTTCCGCGCATCATGTTCGCCATCTGGCCTTTCGAGATTATCCAGATTCCCGGCCGGATCCTGATGTTCCACGAAGGCCATCACACGCTGCGTGAAATCTGGATGGACGGGCGTAAGCTTCCCGACGATCCGGATCCCCGATGGTACGGATACTCCGTCGGGAAGTGGGAAGGGGACACCCTCGTGGTCGAAACGATCGGGTTCAACGAGAAGACCTGGCTCGGCGCGCAAGGCCAGCCGCACAGCGACGAAATGCGAACGACGGAGCGGTACCATCGCGTCGACCGGAACACGATCGATTACAACCTGGTCATCGACGATTCCAAGACCTACACGAAGATCTGGAACACCGAACCGCGGCAGATCAAGATGAAACCGGGTGTGGAGATTCCGGAATCGTTCTGCGTCGCGTCCGAAGAAGAAGAATTTGCCCGGAGAATTCGCCAGCCCGCGGCCCGGCAACCCGGAAAGGATTGATGATGTACAAAGCATCGATTGCTTGTGGTGTGGGACTGCTGCTTTTGTCCGGCACGGTGTGGGCACACCATGGGAATTCCGCCTACGATGAGACGGCGCGTGTGCCGATCAAAGGCGTCGTAACGGAATTCATATGGACGAATCCGCACTCGCAGATTTACCTCGACGTCAAAGACAAGGAAGGCGCTATCGTGCATTGGGCGGTCGAGACGAACAGCCCGGGCATCCTGACGCGGGCCGGCTGGACGAGACGTTCGCTCAAGGTTGGCGATGCAGTCACGATCATCCTGTGCCCGGCAAAGAACGGCGCGCCGGTGGCATACATCGGGTCGGGAGATCCGGGAACGAAAGTCAGCTTTGCGGATGGCCGCGAGCTGGATTTCAAAGACAAGACGGCTGCGGGGCAGCAGTAGGCGCGTGTGCGCAAATGAACCTGCTTCTCGTCAATCCGCCGATATACGATTTCACGGCGTTCGATTTCTGGCTGCGGCCGTATGGGCTGTTGCGCGTGGGCGGCCGGCTTCGTTCGCACCGGCTTACGGCATTTGATTATCTCGTCTCGCATGACCGCGACGATTTCGGCCGTGGCAAATTCCAACGGCAATTGCTTCCTAAGCCGGAGGCTCTCGCAGACATTCCCAGGCGTTATTACCGGTTTGGCCGGTCCCGTGAAGATTTTATCGAAGTCCTGTCGAGACAGACATTCGATGTCGTTCTTGTCCAGACAGTGATGACGTATTGGTATCCCGGCGTGCGCGAAGTGATCGAGGATGTCCGCCGGCTGCAGCCGCGGGCCAGAATCGTTTTCGGCGGCGTTTATGCGACGCTGTGCCCGGAGCATGCGGCCTCGCTCGGCGCGGATCAAGTCATCACGGGGACGGACCTCACCTCGCTTGGCCTGCCGTTGTCCGATGGTCTTCCCGTGTGGGAGACGGTCGATAGCCATGTTGGTGTTTTGAAAATCACCGAAGGCTGCCCCTTCCGTTGTACATACTGCTCCGTGCCTGTCGTGTATCCGAATTTCAGCGCAAGACCGCTGGAACGGTGCATGGAGGAGCTTCGATATCTCGTCCGGCTCGGCGCCCGCCATGTCGCTTTCTATGACGATGCGCTGCTGTTCAAGCCCGAGCACATTCTGCTGCCGTTTCTTGACGCGGTGCTGCGGGAGAACCTTCGAGTGCAGTTTCACACGCCGAATGCTCTAAATGCGCGATTCATCACGCCGGAGATTGCGCGACTGATGGTCCGCGCAGGCTTCAAGACATTCTTTCTTGGATTCGAATCGAGCGCATATGAGTGGCAGCGGAAGACGGGCGGTAAGGTGTATTCGGAGGAATTCGCCGACGCCGTGCGCGCGCTGGGTGAGGCGGGTGCCGCATCGGTCACGGCTTACATTATCGCCGGGCATCCGGAATCGTCAGGCCAGCAGCTGGAGGCGTCGATCCGCTTCGCAGCGGAGCAGGGCGCGCGTGTGATGCTGTCGGAATTCGCGCCGATTCCGGGCACGCCGGATGGGGAGGCCTGCCGCGCCTATACGCAGCTCGACGAGCCGTTGAATCACAACAAGGCCGCGTTTACGCTGCGATTCCTTGGCCAGGACCGGGTGAATGCGCTGAAGGCGCTTTGCCGGGAGGTGAACCGGACGGCTGTGCAACTCTCCGCTATGCCGAACCAAACGTTTTTTAGCCGCAGATGACGCGGATGACGCAGATACGGCTATTAAGGCCGTTGATGCCTCATCTGCGTCATCCGGTGCGCCAGGCGAAGCCTGGCTTATCTCGTAAGCTGAAAGGAGCTTACCCTTGAAGTGATCCGTTCAACAAGGTAGCCGAGCAAGCGTGGGCGCGGAGTAATCCGCGCGGGCGAAGCCTTGCAAGG
>DASXLG010000282.1 GCA_036496425.1 Terriglobia bacterium
CGCTTTCATCGCCGCGACGTCCTGGTTCCGGCGAGAGAGTGCAAGAACATTGTCGATGGGTTGGCGAATCTGGCTAACATCGGCCGAGAGGTGTTCCCATATCTCATACTCACCGGGAAATGTGGTTAGCGGCTCGTACGACTCCGCCGCGGCCCCCATTTCCATTTGCACTTTCGAAAGCCTCTGCTCGATACGCTCCATTTCGGGTGTCGCCGATTCGAAGATATGGGCATCCACCAGAAGACGTTCCTGGTCGATTTCGTGGACGATTCGGGATACGGCTTCGATGCTGACGAGCGCATTTTCGCCGATGGTCCGGTTGCCCGCCTGTACCTTCCGCATGGAAAAGAACACGACAAGATTTCCGAAAGCAAATACGGCGATGATCAGCAGAAATGCCGAAATAAGCCAGATTCTACTGTTCGGAGGAACAATAGATCGCGCTTGCGCCATAAAAGACCTCGCTAAGTCACGATTGCAGACGAATACCGATGAGTCGATTATAGAACGGCCGTTGAAGCCGGCCGGGCGTATTAACAATCATTTACACGCTTGACAATGCTGCCGGTTTCATTTGATTCGAAATCGCTTCATTCCGGAGCTTCCTTGTTTTAGACTCTGAGCAAAATTGCGTTTCAGAGTTTGACAAGGAGCTCGATGTCACGGAATTCGGCTATGCGAATCTTGGTCGCTGGATTTGCGGTTGTCGTTCTGGTCTTCCCCGCAGTGTTCATGCAATCCCAGCAGACCCAAACCTACCGCGCACCCCGAACAAAGGACGGCAAGCCGGACTTGAACGGAGTCTGGCAGGCTGTGAACACTGCCAACTGGGATATTGAGGGGCACGGCGCAGCGCCCGGGCCGATATGGCAACTGGGTGCGGAATTCTCCGAGCCTCCCGGCCTTGGCATCGTGGAAGGCGGTCCGATCCCCTACAAGCCCGAGGCCCTTCAAAAGAAAAAGGACAACTTCGCCGACCGCATGAACCGCGACCCGGAAATCAAATGCTATCTGCCCGGCGTGCCGCGCGCGATGTACATGCCGTACCCGTTCCAGATCATCCAGAGCACCGATCAGATCACGATGGTCTTTGAATATGCGGGCGCGCTTCGGACCATTTACATGAAGCACAGCGATGCGCCGGCGGATTCCTGGATGGGTTGGTCGAACGGCAAATGGGAAGGCGAATCCCTCGTCATCAATACGAGCGATTTCATTGAACAAAGCTGGTTCGACCGGGCCGGTAATTTCCACAGCGATGAGTTGAAGGTTACCGAGCGCCTCACTCCGATCGACAAGGATCACCTGAATTACGAAGCGACCATCGAGGACCCCAAGGTATTCACGCGGCCCTGGAAGATCAGCATGCCGCTGTACCGGATGGTCGAGAAGAATGCCCAGGTACTCGAATATAAATGCGTCGAATTCGCAGAAGATGCAATCTATGGAAAGCTGTACAAGGTACCACTCAAATAAGCATGAGCTGCACGCGCGAAGCGCAAGGCCGAAAGGCCGCTGCCAGGAATCAATGCAAGCGCGATAGCGCGCGCAGCCCTAAATAAGGAGGTTTCATGAACCAGCGATATCTGATGTCGACGGGCGCCGCTGCCCTTGCCATCACTCTTATGGCCGTATGGCCGGCGCCTCCACTGGCCGCCGGCCAGGGAACCCAGGTCCTGAAATCCGGCGAAAAAGCGGTAACGGTTGCCAACAACGGAACGCCGGCCAAGCCATACGTGGCGCCGAAAACCCCTGACGGCGTGCCCGATCTGCAAGGGTATTGGACGAACAATTCCATCACTCCTCTGCAGCGGCCGCAAGGCGTCACCAAGGAGTTCTACACACCGGAAGAATTTGCCGCTGCTGCAAAAAAGCAGGCAGACAGCGATGAAGGACGAATCACCGCCCAGGTGGGCACGGTTAACGATGTGCATTACGACTTCACGCAATTCGGCCTGGATAAGAGCCAGACCGTGCTGAACGGGAATATGCGAACCTCGCTCATCACAAATCCGTCCAATGGGAAAATCCCTCCCGTAACGGAAGAGGGCAAGAAGAGAGCGGCCGCGAAGGTTGCCGCGGCAACCCCGCGAAGCGCGCAATACGATACCGTTAAGAACATTGTGATCGGGTCCCGCTGTATCTACCAGGGCGCAGGCCCGCCGATGCTTCCGCCGGGATACAACCCTGGCTATCAGATTGTTCAGGGTGCAGGGTACGTGATGATTCTCATCGAAGCAGGTCACGAGGTGAGGGTCATTCCCACGGATAACCGGCCGCATGCTCCGGAAGGCGTACGTTCCTGGCTGGGCGACTCTCGAGGACACTGGGAAGGAAACAGCCTGGTCGTCGAGACGAGCAACTTCAACGGCAGGGTTGCCTTCCAGGGATCGAGCGAGAATCTGAAGGTCAGCGAGCGATTCACTCGCACGGATGCCAACACGATCAAATATGAGTTCACGATCAACGATCCCTCAACCTGGGAAACCTCGTGGGGCGGCGAACTGCCTTTTACGAAGATGGACGGTCCGATATTCGAGCATGCGTGCACCGAAGGCAACTACGGCATCATGAATACTCTGGCCGGCGCTCGAGCCGAAGAGAAACGAGCCGCTGCAGCAGCAGCCGCAAAAAAGGGAGGAGCACAGTAAATGCGAACCAAGTTGATCGTCACATTGCTTGGCGTGGGCCTGCTGCTGGCGGTCGTGCCTGCATGGGCTCACCACGCCTTTTCGTCGGAATTTGATATCAACAAACCCCTGACGTTGAAGGGAACTTTCTCAAAGTGGGAAATGATCAATCCCCACTCCTGGTTCCATATCGACGTGAAAAACCCGGACGGCACAGTCACCGAATGGTTGATCGAAGGCGGCAGCCCGAATACATTGATTCGCCTTGGCGTTACCAAGTACACCGTCAAAGTCGGAACGGAGTTGACGATTGAGGCCTACCAGGCCAAGGAAGGCACCAACAAAGCAGTCGGGCGTAACTTCATTCTGGCAGATGGATCGCGGCTCTTCCTGAGCGAGAGCAGCGCCCTCCCCGCCGCCGCCCCGGCGGCTACAGAGAAGAAATAAAAGAGGGTCGCACACCCGAATTCCTGTATTGCGGAATTCGGGTGTGCGACCCCCTTTTATTTCTTATTTCGGCCGGATCGGCGCCGGCTGCGCAAACCGCGACGCCGGAATTACCGTATTCGCCTGGATCTCGCTCAGCTCCGTCGTCCCCTGTCCATCGGTCCACGTCGTAATCCACTTGAACGGCAGCTTGACCCCAGCCACGTCCCGATAATCACTGTAGTCGATCTGGGTCGGGACGCGGCCGACGGCTGTATCCACGTAGCGGACGATGCGGACCAGCAGGCCGGCCTGGTCGAAGTAGAAGTTCACCGGCGGTTGGCGCGGATTGCTTGCCTGCAGCACCTGAACTTCTTTATCGTCGATCGACGTTGCGCCGACGCGCCATTGATTAAACGCTTGTTTCAGTTGCGCCGGGAACGCCACGGCGCCGTCGATCCGGGCGCCTTCCAGATTGCCTCCCGTCAGGGCCAGCAGTCCGACCGGCCGGTCGGGAGAGGCGATCCACCCCGTACGGCCGTCGAAGATCCGAGTACTGTCGCCGAGCACCGTATGCACGACCATCGCGCGTTGATTCGGCGCTCTGGCAAAAACATCCACCGGGACTTTCGTCTGTTCGGTTTCAAAACCGATGAATGTCCCCTTCCCGCTAAAGCTTGTCAGCGCCGCCACACGCTGCGCCCCGCCGAGCGCCTGCATGTATTTGTTGAGAACCTGGTCGACAGAAGGTTCTGCGGAGGCAGGAAGCATAATCGGTTCATTCGGATCGTCCATGTAAGCCGCGTACTGCGCTGCAAGATTGGGCAAAATCTTGGGACGCAAATCGCCTCGATGACACGTATAGCAGGTCACCGATCGGACTCCGCCGAAATTGTCTTTGTTGAGCGCGTTCACCATCAGCATCATCTTGCGGGTGGTCTGTTTGAGCGGCGTATCGTCGGCGAACTTGTCCCAGGAACCCACACTCTGCAACGTGTGGCAATCCACGCAATTGAAGCTGAGTGATGCAGCAAACATTCCCATCGTGTCCATGAATTCGTCGACCGGAATGCCCTTGAGGACCTGGACGTTCTTGAAGACATCTTCGGCCATCTGCGCTTTGGGCGCCTGGCCTGCCTGCCCGAGCGCCCATGCCGAACCCATCAAAGACACTGCGGCAGCGCATGTGACAATAATTCCGACCCTGCATTTCGAAGACATTTGTTGCCTCCCCTGTGTGAACAGCAGAAGTTTAGCCGCCAATTATTTCAATTCAGCTAATTAATTGGCCGGCCCGCGGCCAAGTTCATTTCCCCACCATGTGCGGCAGATCTTTGCTGTTCTCTTCGCAGATGCTCTCGATAAGGTCGGTGTCGGGAATCAACTTCCAGCTGAGTTTCGCGGACCAGGGTTTGGTATATGCCATCGGATCGTCGATCGTCACATCGATATTGATGGTTCCGATCGCCGGACGCGTAAAGCGCTCGACCACCCGAAGCGACTCGGTACCGGGCAGCCCGCGCATGTCGAGCCAGGTTTTGCCGTTCTGACCGATGGTCTCGATAACGAGCGTGTCTCCTTCCCAGCGGCCGACGGAATATCCCATCCAGGTCGGCTCAGCGTCCTTCGGCAATGAGCGCCCATCGGTAAACACCTGTCGATAAATGGTCCTGGATTCATAAAGGAAGATCAGCAGGTCGGGCGCGTGAACCAGTTTGAGGCCGTCCGGGATGTTCTCTTTTTCCGGAATACCGGAGGGCAGGCAGTGTACTCCCGGATGGTCTTTCCCGTTGGTGTCGATCCGATCCTGATAGAGAGCCTTGGCCCCGGGTGTTAGCGGGATGTCTTCCGGCTTCATATCCGCCGCCAGGTTGAGCAGGTGTTTGACATTGTCGGCCGGCATCCAGAAGCCGGACAGATCGACGTGCCCGTCAGCCATTCTGCGCGGCGGAGCTTTCATATCGATTTTCCCATCCGGCGTGCGAGGCATGTTTTTCCAGGGGAAGGGGTCCCATTGAGCACTGGCGAAGGAAGGGAGTATCAAAGTAATCGCTGCCGCAACAAGGCAAATCCGTACCGTCGTTGAAACGATGCCGCTCATGTCCGCTCCTTTTAGTTCGTGACGGCGATTCTAACTCAGTTTGACTTAGGCGGGAAAAGGACGTAACGTGCGCTGAACAGCTTCACAGTGGAGGTTCCCAGATGCGAAAGGCCGTCCTGGTTTCTGCGGCTATCCTGTTATCGATAGCGCTGAGCAGATCCGCCGCTGCGCATCATTCTTTTGCCGCAGAATATGACGCCACGAAACCCATCAAGCTGACGGGTAAAGTCACCAAATTGGAATGGGAAAACCCGCACACCTATTTCTACATCGACGTCAAAGATGCGGCGACCAACCAGGTGGCAAACTGGTCGATTGAACTGGGCAGCCCGAACAGCTTGATGCGGTTGGGCTGGACCCGTAAATCGATGAAGATCGACGATATCGTCACGGTCGAAGGCAGTCTTGCAAAAGACGGAAGCAAGCTGGTGAATGCCCGGACCGTTTCCCTCGCCGGCAGCGGACAGCGCCTGCTTACCGGGTCGAGCGAAGACACGGCAAAATAAGGGGTTTTATTCCCCACTTTGCGTGCGGAAAAGGGCAAACTGTAATATTATTCGCGGGCAAATCTGCAATGGAGTTCGATGAAAAATGCGTATGCCGTTTAAGGCCTTTTTAATCGCCGGCACCACTGCGGCTGGCCTGTGCATCTTCCAAATGACCCCCAAGCCTCAGGCGGCTCAGGCCGCAGCCGGGCAGGCAACTCCCGCTTACCGCGCGCCGCGGACGGCAGACGGCAAACCGAATCTGAACGGGATCTGGCAGGCTTTGAATGAAGCCAATTGGGATCTGGAACCCCATGCCGCCTATCAGGGTTCGCTCCCGGCCACCGGAGCCCAGTTTTCGGTGCCTCCCGGCATCGGGGTGGTGGACGGCGGGACCATCCCCTACAAGCCCGAAGCTTTGGCGCAAAAGAAAGAGAACTTCGCAAATCGCGCGAAACTCGATCCGGAAGTGAAGTGCTACATGGGTGGCGTGCCACGCTCGACATACATGCCCTATCCTTTCCAGGTCATCCAGGGCACCGGCACGATGATGATTACCTACGAATTCGCGGGCGCGGTACGCATCATTAATATGGGTAAACCCACCGAATCGCCGACCGACAGCTGGATGGGCTGGTCGAACGGCCATTGGGAAGGCGACACGCTGGTGATCGACGTCACCGGTTTCAACGATCTGACATGGTTCGATCGCGCCGGAGACTACCATAGCGACATGTTGCATGTGGTCGAGCGCTATACGCCGCGCAGCGCCGATACGCTGATGTACGAAGCTACGATCGAGGACCCGAAAACGTTTTCGCGGCCATGGAAAATCAGCATGCCGCTGTATCGCCGTGTTGAAAAAAATGCGCAAGTTATGGAGTACAAATGCCCGGAATTTGCGGAAGAAGTGATCTACGGGCACCTTCGCAAGCAGACAAGCAAATGAGGACCAAAAGGAGACTTCCTATGAGCAATCGTCATTTCTTATCGCTCTGTGCCCTGACGATCGGCATGATTTTACTGGCGTCCATCGGTGCGGCGGCCCAGGCCAAACCGTTTACGCCGCCGAAAACACCGGACGGGCAGCCCGATCTCCAGGGAATCTGGTCGACTCTGACCAGCGTGCCTCTGGAACGGCCCGCCAATCTCGGCGCCAAAGAAGTCTATACGCCTGAAGACCTCGCGGCTCAGGCTCAACGGGCGGGTGCGCGCGGTGGCGCCCGTGGCGGCGGCCGCGGAGCAGCGCCGGAAGCGGGCAATCTCGCAGTCCACTATGACACGAGCCAGTTCGGATTGGACCGGACGCATGAGGTGGTCGCAACCAGCAACCGCACGTCGCTGATCGTAGGCCCGGAAGGACGAGTGCCGGCGCTGTTGCCTGAAGCCCAGAAGAGGCAAGCCGCCCGCGCTGCTTACAACCGTGAACATCAATGGGATGGCGCCGAATCCCGCCCGCTGGCCGAGCGCTGCATTATCTGGCCGAGCGAAGGTCCGCCGATGCTGGCTCCGGGTTACAACAGCAACCTTCAGATTGTCCAGGGCAAGGGATACGTCGCCATCGTGCAGGAAATGATCCACGACGTTCGCGTCATCCCGACGGATAACAGCGCGCATCTGCCGTCAAATATTCACCTCTATTTCGGTGATTCCCGCGGGCACTGGGATGGCAACACCCTGGTGGTCGACACGACGAACTTCACCGACAAAACCGCTTTCCGCGGCTCCGGTGAAAAACTTCATGTTGTCGAACGGTTCACGCGCACGGCCGACAACGCGATCAAATACGAATTCACGGTTGACGATCCGACGGCCTGGGCAAAGCCCTGGTCCGCCCAAGTCAGCTGGGCGAAAGAAGCCGGGCCGATCTTTGAGTACGCCTGCCAGGAAGGCAACTACGGCATGGCAAACAACCTGAGCGGAGCGCGCGCTACTGAAAAGAAAGCTGCGGAAGCCCCGGTTTCAAAAAAGGCCCAGTAGGGATTAAGGAGAAATGAAATGAAAGCAAGACTCGCCGTACTGCTTGCCGCTGTGGCTTTATTTGCGGCGGCCGTTCCAGTATTCGCCCATCACGCGTTTGCGGCGGAATACGATGCAGCTAAGCGGCTCACATTGAAAGGTACCGTGACGAAGTGGGAACTCGTGAATCCGCATTCGTGGATTCATATGGACGTCACAGGACCGGATGGCAAAGTCACGGAGTGGATGGTCGAAGGCGGAAGCCCCAACTCTCTCCTGCGAAACGGCTTCAATAAAAACTCCCTTCCTGCCGGGACGGAAATCGTCGTCGAAGGCTACCAGGCGAAGGACGGTGCCAATCGCGCGGTCGGCGCCAACCTGACCTATGCCGCAAACGGAAAGCGGTTGTTCCTGGGCGGTTCTGCACCCGGCTCGAACGGTGGTGGCGCGGAAAACCCGTAAGCCGTAACCGAAAGAAACCACAAGAAGCACAAAGGGCACAGGAGACCGGGAATCTCTTGTGCCCTTTGTGCTTCTTGTCTTTCTTTCGGCTGGGGCTAACGGGTCAGAACGGAATTCGACTCCTGCATGGTATTTTCCAACGCTTTCCCGGACCGTATTTGCGAAGCTACCGGAAGCGCCGCAGCAGCGGCCACCAGGTAGCAGGCGCAACCGGCAAACATCGCAACTTGAAAACCTGCCTGTAAGGCGATGAAGACGGTACTCACGGAGCCGATCACTGAAAGGATCCCATTCAGTCCCCAATAAAATGGAGGAGCCGGGAGCGGCCCTCGGCCTGTCTGCTGCAAACCGCGCGGAAACGGAATTCCCATCAACAAACCCAATGGCGCAATGAACAGAGCCGCCATTATCATCCGGCCTCCGAGCGGTAGAGGGAGAAGCGCCGGCACCAATTTCGGGAGAAGCATGGCTTCGATGATTCCCAGTGCAGCAACCCCCAGACAGGCGACCCTCACAGGCACCCAGGCGGAGATTGCGCTGCCTATTCCTCCGCACGCCAGCAACGTGAACAGTAACAGGGACAACGTAAAGATGGGATGACCAACCAGCAGCGTCAAGTGTTGCAACAACGACAGCTCGACGGCAATGAAGCCGAACCCGAGCGCTGAAAAGTAAACCACCGATGCCGCGTATGGCGCTGTCGGTTCTCCGCGCGGTTTACCGAAAGTCACAAAAAGGGCCAGCAGGACAAGGCTTGGAACAAACAGCGCATCGAAAAATCCCCTGGCGATGTTGGTCGACATTCCCCACGGCCGCTCGGTCGCAAAATAAAACGGATTCTCATCGAAGACGGGACCTACCCGCATGGGCGAAGCCGCTTCATAGGCCGCAGGGGACACGCGGCCGCTCAGGAGGCCGTCATACGGAGCATGCGCCGGAGAACCTGGCACGATAAAGGGCTCGGCTAACGATGTCCAACTCGTCGTCATATCCCGGCGTTGATCCGCCGTGAACGGCGTCTTCTTCATCATGAAGAGCATCTGAGGTGGCTCGGATCCGTCGGAATTGGCTTTGCGATTTTCCATCATCACAGCAACCCGCGATTCTGCGTCGTGCACGCCAAGCAGAGCGACCGAGTTGGAGACGAGGCGCGGAACATCGGCATCCCAGCGCAAAATCACCAGCATGCCGTTGTCTTTGAGGTGATCGAAATACGCCCTGAACGCCTCGGTCGTGTAGAGATAGTTTTCGGAAAGCGACAGGCCTCCCGAAGCGACAGACGCCCAGGAGTCGACGAACCCCAGGAAAATGACGTCGAATTTTTTCTCGGTGCGGCTGATGAAGTTGCGGCCTTCGCTTTGCACGACGTCCACGTCCGGTCTATCGTAGAGATTGCCTGCGAGAGCGCCGTAGTGGCGCACGAACTGCAGCATCAGCGGATTCATTTCACAGGCCGTTACACGGCGGCTGCCGGCGGCCAGAGCCGCGACAACGTCCGCCCCGCCTCCCGGACCGATGACCAGCGTTTCAGCATCGGGCTCGAAGCGAAATGGAAGGGCGCGATATGAATCCTTCACTCCGCCGAGGCTTTCGACCCGCCCATCCCACGGATAAACACTGGTCCACGCATCCGAATCGATATAAAGGCGCGCCAGGCCCGTCACGCCTTCAACTGCGCTGATCCGCGAATAAGCGTTCCAGCCTTCCTGTGCAACCTTCGCGTTCGGATGGCGATCCATGTCTTTACGCATCGCCTTGATCGTTCCGGGAATCACGCGGAACAGATTTGAACGCTCGTTGACGATGGCAGAGGCCGCAACAACGATCCCCAGCACGATTCCGACCGGGCGCAATTTCAACGAAAGGGCGGCCGCCGCTCCGAGCGCGGCCGCGGCCGCCACAAGAACGGTCGCTTCACCTCCAAGCGCCTGCAGCAGGAACGTGACACTCAGGGCGCCGAGCGAGGCGCCGAGCAGGTCCACAAAATAGAGGCCGCCGGCCCGTTCGCGATGAAGATCGAAAACGACCGACAGCGTAATTCCTGCCAGTAGAAAAGGCGCGAGGGGTAGAACGAAATAGAGCGGCAGCCGCGAGAAATCGAAGGGAAACCGGACCAGAACCCAGAGACAGACAGGCAGGCTGAGTCCGTATAAAAGCGCGGCTACCGCCGCATGCTCGGTCGTAGCTGGCCTGAAGCGCCGCCAGACGTGCGCCACCATACCGCCGAGACCCCACCCCAGAAGCGCAATGGAGATCGCAACAAAAGCAAAGTGGTACCAGATCGTCGCGGAATAAATGCGGGTCAGACCGATCTCGAAAACAAGCCCGGAGAACGTCGTCAAAAATACGGCTGTCCGGACAGACAGAGGCAGGCCGGATCTCGTCATTCTGCTTCGTCGCCCGCGTCGTCTGCTTTCTTCTTCGGCGCCGAAACGGGCTGGTTGCCGATCCGCTCCTCGACAAAGTAGCCGGGATGGTAAGCGCCTCGTTTAAGATTCAATTCCCGGCAGTATTTTGTGGCGTCTTCAGCAGTCTTGAACTGTGCCGGAACCGGCCGCTTGCCGAATCCGCCTATCTCTTTAGGTTGTTTGGACAAAACCCAGAACGATCTTTTTGGCATTCTTCCTCGCGAACTTCATTTTTCCGCCAAAAGTGTACACCAGTCCGCCCGGACAACACATGCTACTCTCCGGGATTGTCATCCGCTGTCCCGGATCCCTTTTGAAGTCGTGACGGCCCGGGCTTGAAGCAGCCAGACCTTTCCTTCTTTCCAGGCCCACTCGATATCGACCGGCACGCTCAGGTGTTCCTCGGCCTTACAGGCAAGGTCGGCAACGGCTCGAATACCTTCGTCCGAAAGCGAAGGATGACTGACGAAAGCTTCGGGCATGGGCACAAGAACAGAGCCACCCGGCCTTAATAGCGATTTAACGTGTTTCGCGGCTATGCGCCGCTCGATCACTTGACCGCTCTTCTTCGTTACTGTGAATCCATCCGGATTCACATGCCCGCCCACCACAGAATCACCGACGCCAAAATTCGATTCAATCAGGATCCGGTCACTGGCACCGGTCACCGGATCGACAGTGAATGCCACGCCTGCTGCCTCCGCTTCAATCATTCTCTGCACAATAACAGCGCCGCCCTGCACGCCTGCGCCGCGGCTTTTCCGATAGAGAGCAGATTGGGCATTGAGAAACGATGCGAAACACCGCGCAATTGCCGCGGAAATCGGTTCAAAACCTCGGACGCCAAGGATGGTTTCATACTGGCCGGCAAAACTCGAATATTCGGAGTCCTCGGAGTAGCCTGACGATCGTACAGCAAAAACCGAATGTGAACCGATCCGCTCTTCGAGCGAGCGGAGGTGCATGGCAAGGTCGGGCTCTGACGCCGTCGTAACAAGGAAACCCTCAGGGACCGGAAAATTCGCGGAGAGGAATGTGGCAAGCGCGGACGCCTTTCCGCCGGCAAGATTAACGTCCCGGGCTGCCTGATGGTCGAGAGGATAGATCATGATCGTCTTGGATTGCGCTCCCAAAAACTCCAAAAAGGCATCATTGTGTAACACCTATTCGCTGGAAGTGCAAGATGGGTCAGCACTAAACCCTGTAAGGTCTTTATGAAATCGATCTCACTGGCCGGCAGGGATCACCTTCACTTCAACAGGCAATTTCGACAGCTCGGTGATTTTGACGGGGGTTCCAAGTTCTTCGTATTTCCGGAGGAATTCCGGATCGTTGAATTCGTAGTCATCGATATCTTCCCAGGCGAAGAGCTTGTAATCGCCGGGAGCAACCGTACGCATTATGAATTGTCCGTTCTGGTCGCTGGTTGCATAGCGGTAGAGATCGTGACGATTGCGCAGGCCGTCCGGAATAAGAATAGCCTGGACGCCGCGGACGGGATGATGATCCCGATCGACGAGCGTTCCATCGACTTCTCCAACCTGAGAGCTCAGCACGATTTCAAGGCCGCCTGAGACAGACCCACTGATAGAAGCGCCGCCGAGAATGTCGGCGCTGTCCAGTTGTGCTTCTTTCACATAAAATCCCTGCTGCAGTGGGGTCATCGACAAGCGGTAACTGCCGGGCTGCACATTTTCGATTACAAATGTGCCATCGTTCGAAATGGCTTTCGAAATTTCCATGCTGGCCGTCGGAATTTCCCGGCCGGCTACAACTGGCGTGAGGACAATCTCGACACTGTCCAAATTCGGCAGTGACGAAACGGCGGCGCCTCCTTCAATAGATAAGCGGCCTGGAATGGTCATTCCCGGAGAAAACACGATCACGACGTTCTCCACATCCGCATTAGAGACATCGACCGCAATACGCCCCTGCTGGCGCTCTGGCGCTGGCGTTGCGGCACCGGAAAAAACGTTCGTGCGGGCACTGACCCAATACTGGCCCGGCGTGAGATTCTTGACCTCGAAAGTGCCGTTTGTGGTGTTGTACGAAGAGAGATCGAAAGTGTTATCGCCGAAAAGCATCGGATTTTCGCGCGGCGCGACGAACATGGTCACGTTGCGCGGAATCTGTCCCGTTCTGGAATCCATGACCCGGCCGCGGATTTTGAAGAGCCGTTGCTGAGCCAGCGTAAAATCGATCGCGCTCAGTTCGCCGCCTGGCGCAATTTCGATGGACATGGCTGCGGACGGATCGGCGGTGCCTGGATAGTAGGTAAGCACGTACCCCGGATCGATAACCTCATTCGACGAAGGTTCCTGTGGGAAGTTCTCCATCGGCGAGCGTGGTACGCTCGCTTTGACGTAATAACGCCCCGGAGTCATCGAATAGATCCGGTATTCGCCGTGATCGTCGGTCTTGGCCGAGCCTTCGGGGTCAAAGACGCGCCGGCCGTCTTCATCGTATATCGGCTTGAGCAGTTCAACGTTGACACCCGTCAATGGCTCTCCTGCCGGATCGGATACTCGTCCGCTGACGGCGCCTGCGGGCGTCAACCGGATCACGATGTCCTTCACCGCCTCGCCTGCCGCAATCTTCAACGGCGTGCCACCGCGGCCCGGCGCGCGAGCGCCGTATCCCTGCCGGGCGAATCCATTCCGTTGCGCCATCACCAGATATGTGCCCGGCGTGAGATCCGTCACCAGGAAGTGTCCATCACTGCCTGTGTTCAGAGGAGGTATGGCCACCGTTCTGTTCGGCTGAAACGACGCGTCGTCCGGACCCGAAGTCCTACTCGCAGTAATGCGTGCGCGCGCGATCGGCTCGCCCGTCCCCGCCCGCAACACGTAACCTTCGATGCTGGCTTTCGCCGCCGCTGCCGGTTGCGCCTGCGGGCCAGGCGCCAGCAAAGCCAGGATGACTGCAGCCGGGATGAAGGTCATCAGCCCTCCAATGTCACCACGATCGGTATTGCACTATTATCAGCCCGCATTGGATGCAAGATCCAGCCCACCGTCGACCGTATCGATGCTATTGGAGAGCAAAATTGTCGCCGGTTTCACTCTCAACCTGGTCTTGCGATTCCAGCGCTTCAATCCACCGTTTGGCCGCTTCCCGGACCTGGGTTAACGCCCGTTCGCCTTCCGGGGTGACGGTGAGCTGCCGGTTTTTCTCCGTGAGCAGGCCGCGCCACACCAATCGATGCAGCGTGAAGCGTACGGCGACGGTCTGGACCTGCTGTCCTGCAAACTCGTCCGCCAGCCTGGCGACTCGCTCGGCGTCGCCTTCGCCGCGAAGCAGGAACGCTGCGGCAGCGGTTCGAGTTTGCCGGGCCAGTTCTCGCCGGTGACGCCGGTCATCTCGCGCTTCCCATGGATCCGGGTCGTCAGTTCATCGAGTTCCTTTTTCAGCTGCGCCGTCGTCCGCGCCTCGGCTGCCAGCCGTGCTTTTATCGAAGGCTTCGGTAAATGCCGCTTCAGCAGGTCATCGACATCGATCTCTTTCTTTTTCATGAGGCGTCCTCCATCATTAATTGCTTCAGTTTTTTGCGAGCGCGCGACAGCTTCGA
>DASXLG010000283.1 GCA_036496425.1 Terriglobia bacterium
ATTGACGGTCCACGCTATCAAGTATCGACGCTGGGAATCGTCTGGGGTGCGCAACCTCCGAACCCATCGGCACCCGACAATCCGCTTGCGAGTACTGTCGTTCGATCCGTGGAAGACGCCCGTGCCGCTGTCCGAACGCAGATCGAGCACGGCGCAGACTGGATCAAATTGTTTCCGACGGGCGCCTATTCGTTCAGCCCGGCCGGTGAAGCGCAGTACCAGTTGACGTATCCCAAGCCCGTCCTGCAGGCGCTCATCGATGAAACGCACCGGCTCGGACATAAGGCCGGCTGCCACGTCTTCGGTGGAGAAGGCCTGCAGAACGCGATCGACGCCGGATGCGACACCATCGAACATGCTTACGGTCTGAGCCAGGCGCAAGCCAGGACGATGGTGCAAAAGGGCCTCTATTACGACCCGACGTTCGCCCGCTACACGATCCCTTTAATGGATGACAACGACGCCCGCAGCACCGGCGGAAAGTTCCGGATGATTCCCATCTTCGAAAAGGCCGTCACGATGGCGGCCGCCACGCCCGGCCTGAAAATGCTGGTGGGCAGCGGCGTCGACGGCGATACGTTCCCTCACGGAACACAAGCCATCGAGTTCGAATTGCTCGTGAAACACGCCGGCATGACGCCGGTGAAAGTCCTGCAAGCCGCAACGCTCAACAACGCCGAAGTCCTCGGATGGCAGAAGGACATCGGTTCCGTTGAAAAAGGAAAGTTCGCGGATCTGATCGCGGTCTCCGGCGATCCCCTCTCGGATATTACCGAGCTTCAACGTGTGAAGTTTGTGATGAAAGCCGGTAAAGTGGTGCGCTGGGAATGACCTGCAATGCACAAGGCAAGGCTCGAAGCATTCAGCGACGGAGTGATCGCCATTCTGATCACGATCATGGTGCTGGAACTGAAAGTACCTCAGGGATCCGAGTGGAGTGCTCTTCGTCCGGTCATTCCCACCCTGTTCTCCTATGTGCTCAGCTTCATCTTTCTGGGCATCTATTGGAATAACCACCACCATATGCTCCACACGCTGGAGCGCGTGAACGGCAAGATCTTGTGGGCCAATCTGCATCTCTTGTTCTGGCTTTCTCTCGTGGCGTACGTGACGGACTGGAGCGGACAAAGCCATTTTTCCCCGCTGCCCACGGCAATGTATGGGACCGTGCTGCTCATGTCGGGACTGGCATACCGCATTCTTCAAGCGAGCATCATTCAATCTCAGGGGCCTGACTCGAAGCTCGCGTCAGCAGTAGGCAATGACGTCAAGGGCAAGATATCGCTTGTCTTCTATGCCGTCGCGATCCCGCTGGCGCTGCTCTCGCATTCCTGGATTTCGGCGGGATTGTATGTTGTTGTCGCTTTGATGTGGCTGGTGCCCGACCGGCGGATCGAAGCGCGATTCTGAGAGGCTATATTTGTTAACATGGCGGACGTGTGGCAGCCGAACAAGGCGCAGTGGCGGGTGATCTGGATTGTCGCGACGGTGTTGATTCTGAGCTGGCCGGCCGATAGAGGCCGAAGCCTGGCAACGAAGGTAGCGAACTGGCTGGCAGATCCCGCGGATTCGCTGCCTGCGTTGCCGGCGCAACTCCCGATCGGTCTCGACGATAACGGCGACGCCGTGGCCGCCCACGATGCCGAGGAAGCCACGTATTACCGTGCATACACCAACTCCCGCATGACGCAGCTTCGGATGAAACTTAAAACCGCATCGGATCCGTTCGATCCTTCGACCGAGCGCCAGATTCTGGCAGGCATTGGAATCCTGGGCGCGCTTGCCGTCTGGCGGCTGAACGGATTGTAGACGCGGCCATAGACCGCGCCTACAGCATCAGCGCGATGATGCCGCCTGCTTCTTTTCCGGATGCATCACAACGTGCTGCACCCGCCAGTTCTGCGCTTCTCCGACGTACAGCTCGTTTTCGCTGACGCAGTGGATCTCGTGCGCCCAATAGAACTGGCCCTGCTTTTTCCCGATGGTTCCGAACCAGCCCAGCATTTTCCCGTCGAGATCATCCTTGTAGATCTTGCCGCCGGCGTCGGCGCTATAAAGGAACTGCTGTCCCTGCGCGTTCGGCGGCGAAATACAGATCGCCCACGGCGCGCGGACATTACTGATGATGCGGACGGGATTGAGATCCGGGTCGAACACCTGGATTCTCGAATTGCCGCGATCGCCGACGTAGATGTTGCCCTTCGCATCCGACGCGATCGTATGCGGAGTGTTGAACTGTCCTGCGGCAGGGCCGCGCGATCCGATCGACTTCACGTAATCGCCGTCCTTCGTGAATTTCGCAACGCGTGAATTATCGTAACCGTCGGACACGAAAATGTTGCCGTCGTTGTCCCAGGTAACATCGGTCGGCCGCGCAAAAGTGGCGCCGCGGCCGGCGCCCGCTCCGACAGCTGAGTTCGCCGCTGCGTCGGTATGGCGAGCCTCTTCGAGGAAACGCTCGAGATAATCGATCGACTCGTCCTTGCGGCCGAGCACCATCGTGACGAGGCCTTGCGGGTTGAACTTCATCACCATGTTCGAGCCCTCATCGACCACCCAGACGTTGTCGTTCTTATCCACCTTGACCGCATGCGCGAACGAGAAGCCGTACGCGTTCTGTCCCCATTCCTTCACGTACTTGCCGGTCTGGTCGAATTCGAAGAGCTCCGCCGCCTGCCCGCCACGCGCCGGACCGTTATTGCCGCTGCGCGTATAGACGAACAGATGTTTCTTCGAGTTCAGCGCAACGCCTTCGGTTTCACCAATCGTATGGCCTGCCGGATCGAGCGGAAGAACAGTGGCATCGTAAGCGATTTGGGGCACGCTCTGCTCGAGCTGATTCTGTGCGGCTGCCGTGGCCTGTTGTTCGGGGTTGCCCCGTCCCCGTTGAGCATATGCAACGCCGACCAGTAGCATGATCAGCAGGACGATGACATAGCGTTTCACGGTTAACCTCCTCATTGCGGGAAAAAAGCCTTCGCGTCGATCGGTTGATTATGGAGAACCTGCTTGACCGTATACGTCCACGAGCCGACAAAACCGCCGCCCGGCATGTCGATCGAAAAATCCATCTTGTACGTATACGGCAACGTCAAGCCGTCGACATCTTTGAAGTCACTGTAGTTTTCGTTGATGGTATAGAGCGTGGTCTCCGCCGAATCTGTAATTTTCTGGTTCGCGCGGGCGGAAACGACCTCCACCTTCATCTGGGAGCGGACATGACGGAACGTCTCCGCGTCGAAATCGAAATACGCCGTCAGATTGCTTCCATTTTGAGGCACATATTTCAATTCGTACACCAGCTTGCCATCGACCTTCTTCGGCCCGCTGACTTCCATTCTCGATTTCTTTCCCTCCGGAGTCTCCAGAGCCCAGGAGGTGGAGAGCACGCCGAATAAGAGACCGTGTGTTATGGCGTCGTCGTAATGGAAAAGAAAATTGCCCAGGGGAGAACGCTTGCCGGGACTGATCTGGCCTACCGTCGTTCTTTTCCCGTCGAAAGCAAGCAGCTCACCGGGATAGTCCAGCGAAGGATATTTGAACAAAGCTCGCAGGGACGTGCCCTGAGAAACAATGTTTGCGTCACCATCCATGCTGGCGTGGCCGCCGACCGTGAACTCCACGTGGGTTGTGCCGGCTGTGACGCGGCTTTTGATGGCTTGCAGCTTATCGGCAGGGCCAATCGATGCGAGATGTTTGGCAATCAGCTGCTCGGGCTTCAGCTTTTCGTCCTTCACGCGAGGGGCCGGAAGCAAAGACGCGGCCAAAAGAAGGATGATCCAATTCATGCCACAGAGATTATTCACAAAACGTCAAAGCTCAAAGCAGAAAGAAGAATTCAGAATTTGCCGGCGACGTATCCGCGCCTGGCGCGGACGGAGTACCCATATCGCGTCCGGACTTGAATGTCGTGGTATTTGCCGTCGTCCGGATGCGTGGGATAGTACCCGAGTGTGTATTGACTGCGGAGCTCCGCTGCAATCTGGAAGAGAATACGGTCAAACTCGCTGTTCTTTCCCCCAAGCATGTTCTCCGAGACGGCGTAGGCCCGGCCTCCGCTGTCGGAAGCAAAAGTCCGCAGAACGTTCATGTCGACCGAATCTCGCGACCGCGGGCCGCCGCCGATGCCACGGCCCGGGCGGACACCAGCCTCGCCATCGGAGGAAATCCCGAGCGAATATACGAGCAGTTCCGATTCGCGCACCGTTTGCCTGGCCTGGGCAAAGGTGGAGTCGCTGGAGGTGTCCTGACCGTCCGTTATCAGAAGGATGGCGCGTTTCGTGTTCGCGCCGCGTTTGACCTTTCGTATTCCGTCCTGCAACGCATCGTAAAGAGCCGTCCCGCCGCCCGAGTCTGCGCGCTTCAACGCCTTTCTGAGTTTGTTGCGATCGCTGGTGAAGTCCTGGAGGAGATAGCTTTCGGTATCGAAACCCATCAGGAAGATATCGTCATCGGGATGGATGGTTCGAATGAAGCGGTCGATCGCGTCGGTGGCCGTGTCGAGTTTGGCGTTCATGCTGCCGCTGGTGTCCAGCACGAGACCGACGCTGACAGGCGTGTCCTGATTATGATCGAAATGCGAGAGCGTCTGGCGGCGGCCGTCTTCCTGAAGAACGAAATCGGATTGTTTCAGACCGTCGACGTAGCGCCCGGAAGTATCGATCACGGTGGCATAAATATTGACCAGGCGGACGTCCACTTTTAACGGAGTCGCCTCGTCCGGCCGCTCCGATTGAGTCGCAAGCAGAAGGACGCTCGTCAGGGCGAACGCAATCGCAGCGCTTAAGTACTTCATAAGGGGTCCTGCTAATTATAGCCAGTTCCAGCAGACGCCACACCATATTGACCTTCCGCAAAGTCTCAGTCCACTTTACTCATGAGTAAAGTGGACTATAATCTGTAGCGCAGGAGTGCATTAATGCCCTACACCGTGGATTTCGAGACCGTCTCGACGGCCGGTCTGCAGTCGTCGCCGGTCGCGGCGGCGCTCGCTGGTCTGCGGGCGCACGAGGCCCGCTACTTCAAGAACAAGTATGACCACGTCTTCAGCGTGGAGCCTGCGAGCAACGCCAAGGCGACCATCGATTGGGTCCACCGGATCCTCAAGGAAGAGCGCGACATCGTCATCCGATCCCGCCCTCTCGAGGCTACGGCGTTCCAGGTTGAGAACATCCGAATCGCCTACGTCTTCTACGAGAGCGGTCTGTCGATCAACGTGATGTACACCGTCGACTCCCCCGCGAAGCGGGCGGTCGGGTTCAAGCTCTCCGAAGGGATGGAGATTCCCGCAGAGCTCGCCGAGCGGTTCAAGTTCGCGAGGCAGAAATCGAAACTGGCCGGAACCATCCGCGGTTCCTACTTCGTCATCAAGAACGAGTACTGACCCCGTCGTTCTCCCTGTGAAGATCGTACAGATCGCGTTAATTAGAAATAAAACCCGATTCCGCCCGAAGCTTCGATCTGGTGGAACAGGCCGCCCGGATTGGGCCGCACCAGGAAGACCCGCGCATTCGGGCGGGTGGCTTGGTACTCGCCGATACTCCCTCTAACGACCAGCCCGCGAATCCGATAGCGGAGGCCAAAGCTATTGGATGTCAGCCGGGAAGTTAGTGCGCCGCTACCGGACCTGGAGCCGGAATTCGCCGCCAGGAACATTATCGGCTGGGTATCGTGTTGACGAAGATAGGGCTGAAAGCCGGACAGCAGACCGCAAGATTCACCCTCGATGGGGTATCGGAGTAGGATTGCCGTAACCGGCAGTCCGCTTAGCGGCCTTGCGATTCCATTTTCGCTGGTTCCAAAATTTCGGCACCAGTAGGCATATGTCAAACCCGGAACCGCCTGCGCAAACGTTTGACCGCCCCAGCACAACGTAAGCGCCGTTACAACCAGAAGCCTTCGCATAACCCCGATCGTTCAGGGTGCAATTTACCGGCCGTGCCGAAAGAGTAGCCAACCTGCCTCTGTTTACTTGCCGACCGCCCTGTAGCTTTTCCACACCCACTCAAAAGCTTCGGGCATAGTCTGAAGTTGCACGCGCTGATCGACGTGGCCCGCTGCCTCGGCGAAAACGAACTGATAAGGATATCCTTTGGCCTTCAACACGGATGCCATCCGGTTATTGGCAATCACCCAGTTGCGCATCTGGTCCGCGGGAGAGGCCGCTCCGAGGTCGTTCTCACTGACGTGCAGCCAGATCCGCAGCGGCTTGCGCTCGGAATTCGCCATGAACGTCTGGTGGAAGTCCCAGGCGCCGTTCGGCGCCGTGGCGTTGCGCTGGAGTGCGACGAAGGTCCCCGAATAGCTGACGACGCGGTGATACAGGTTCGGGTTCAGCCACGCCATGGTGAGCGCGGCAGCGGCGCCCGAGCTCATGCCGAACGTTGCGCGAGACTCGGGATCCGCTGTGAACGCCACCTGGTAATCCTTCGTGATACGGGGCAGCACTTCAGTCTCGACAAAATTCGTGTAACGATCTGAAACCGTGTCGTATTCGATCGACCGCTGGGCGCCGGGCCCTGGCGCGATCAACACGGCGACGATCGGCGGAATCCGCTTCTCATGGATCAGGTTATCCAGCATCGGCGGCATGAAAGCTTTATCCGTCACCGGATTCCCCTCAGCGCTGATGTATGTCTGTCCGTCCTGCACGACGATGAACGGCGCCGGCGTGTTCGGTACATAACTGGCGGGAATGTAGACAGCGACCTGACGTTGGAAAGTCTGATGCTGCGGCGGCTCGGCCGGCGCGCCACCGTCACCGCGTGCTCCTCTAGCGCCGCCCGC
>DASXLG010000284.1 GCA_036496425.1 Terriglobia bacterium
CGAGGCTGCGAAACTGAGCCAGGAACTTTCCTCGGCCTTCACGAACCATTTTCGAGAGCTCTGCCTGGTGATCGCAAAAGTAAAGAAACGGTGTTGTCGCGGCGAACTCCTGTCCCTGAAAAAGCATCGGCGTGCCGGGCGCCAGCACAAGCAGCGCCGTCATAGCCTTGTACCGGCCAGCGGTGGCGAGTATGTTCGGGCGCTCGCCGCGGGCGGTGTTCGCAACTTGATCGTGGTTTTGGATGAACCTGACAAACACCGCCGGATCGATGTCGAATGCATTGGTTCCCCGCCGCTGCCGCTGCCACTTGTACCATTGACCCTGGTAAAGGTAACCGAATTTGACTGACGAAATGAACTCTTGCGGCGTGCCTTGGTAATCGCTGTAATACGCCTCGTTCCGTCCGGTCAGAGCGACAAGGGCGCTGTGATGGAAGTCGTCATTCCATAGAGCGTCCAGGCCGTAGCCGCCTTGTTGCCTGGAACGCACCAGCTTAGTATCCTGCGGCTCGTTTTCGGCAATCAGGATGATACCCCGTTGCCCGGCCGCTTGCCGCGCGGCGTACACGATCTCCGACAAGATGTGATTCGACGAGCGGTCATGCATGTCTTGCGTAGCATCCAACCGGAGGCCATCGAAGTGGAACTCATCAATCCAATAGGCCGCGTTGGCGAGAAAGAACTCGCGGACAGGCGCGGAGTTTTGACCATCGAAGTTGATCGCCTCTCCCCAATCCGTCTTGTAGCGTGAAGTGAAGTAATCGGAGGAGAAAGATTTTAAAAAATTGCCGTCGGGACCAACGTGGTTATAAACGACGTCGAGAATTACGCCGAGTTTCTGAGCGTGCGCCTCGTCGACAAACTGCCGTAACTCGTCCGGCTGGCCATAAAGCCAAGTAGGCGCGAAAAAATTCACACCGTCATAACCCCAGCCAAATCGTCCCGGGAAATCGGCGATCGGCATGATCTCGAGAACGGTTATTCCAACGGACGCCAATTCTTTAAGCTGCTCCCGAGCTGCATTCCACGTCCCTTCCTTGGTGAAGGTGCCGACGTGCATTTCATAGAGGACTTGGCCCTCGAGCTTTATGCCAGGCCACGCCGAGTCTGTCCAGGAAAACGCCGCCGGATCGACAACGGCGGAGGCGCCATGCGGACCGTCCGGCTGAAAGCGGGAGGCGGGATCCGGTAATCGGGTTTGTTCATCATCGAGTTGAAATCGATATAGGGTTCCGGCCGTCGCGGAAGGATGGAAACCAGAAAAGTAGCCGCCGCCTTCCTTCGTGAGTTCCACGTCGGAGGGAGAACCGGCGCCACCTTCGAGGGAAACCCGGACATCGCCGGCTACAGGCGCCCAGACTCGAAAATCCACGCCTCCATCCCGGCGGCACTCTGCCCCGATTGGATACCTTCGCTTAATAATGGCCTTTTCCGACGATCGTTTTTAAGAGCAGAGCGTGCTTCTTAATTCTACCGGCAAGCAGCGCGAATACCCACCCTCGGTGTTTTACGAGATAATCAAGATGTGGCAGCGATTAGTGAACGAAAGCCGACTCCGGAGCAGCTACTGCAGCACGTGCAGACCGATGAGGAAGATCAATCGACTGCGCGATTGAAGATTTTTCTCGGCTACGCTTCGGGCGTAGGCAAAAGCTTCCGAATGCTTGATGAAGGCCGGCGCCGGAGTGAGCGCGGTCAAGATGTCGTGGTCGGAGCGATTCAGCCGGACCTGCCGGCGGATATCGCGCAGGCTATCGCGGCGCTCGAGATTATTCCACTGAAACGCGTCGATGGCGTGGCGGTAATGGATATGCCCCTCATCCTGGCGCGCGCTCCGAAGGTGTGTCTGGTGGATGGACTAGCCTACGACAATCCGCCCGGTTCCGTTCACGGCAAGCGCTGGCAGGACGTGGATCAATTGCTCAAAGCGGGTATATCGGTGATCACTTCGGTGAATCTGCAGCATATCGAGGAGAAACGCGAAAAGGTCGAAGCCATCACGGGCAAGCACGTCACCGACACTGTTCCGCTCAGCTTTTTACAGATGGCCGACGAGATCGTGGTGGTGGATGCGCCGCCAGAGAACTGCATGGGCGCCGCCGCGGACGGAAAGCGGAGGCTCACGCAGCATCAGCTATCCGAATTGCGGGAGATCGCGCTGTGGCTGGCCGCCGACGTGGTCGACAAGCAGCTCGAAAGATATTCCGCGCGGCATGGCATCGAGCAACTTTGGGGAACGCAGGAACGCATTTTGATCTGGCTATCGCCGCGCGCGGATTCAAAACGCATGCTCGACAGCGGAGTTAGAAATCGCGATCGTTTCCGTGGAGAGCTCATCGCCACTCATTTGAATCGGCCCGAATGGTCCCCGGAGCAACGTAAGCGCGTGGAAGACGCCGTGGAACTGGCGCGTGGGGTAGGCGCGGAGATTGTCGAGCTGGACGGCGAAGACCCGGTCGAGACATTATTGCGGTTCGCCCAGCAGCGCGGTATTACTCAGATCTTTGTCGGGCACAAAGGCCGGGACAGTTGGTTAGAGCGGTGCTTCGGCAGCGATCTGGACCGGCTTATTCGCGCGGCGGATGGGATCGATGTGCGCGTGTTTCCGCATTCTTAATGAACTAGCGGGCCCTACTTAAGTTTTCGAGGAACGTCCAAAACTCCTTGTTGCCGCGGTACGGCAGAAAGGAATCATCGTGCATGGGATCCGGCAATGTCTCTCCTCGTATGACGTTTGCCTTGCGCCCAAATGCCTCCCGTAGATGTGTTTTAGCATCGGAAAAATTACTCTCCCCGGCATCGGCACAGACGAGGTTGTGGTAATACGACGCGTATCCGGGGTCCTTGGCGATGCCTTTTAGGAAGATGGTGCGGGCTTTCGCAAGGTTGCCAGACATGCCATATCCGATGCCAACCTGATCGGTAAACACCCGCCTAATGGTGGTCTTGTCGCTCAAATGAGCAT
>DASXLG010000285.1 GCA_036496425.1 Terriglobia bacterium
GCGACCATCGCAAGCTGGGACGCGAACTCGGCCTCTTCATGTTCCATCAGTGGGCGCCGGGCGCGGCGTTCTGGCTGCCGAAAGGAACGGCGCTTTACAACACGCTGGCGAACTACATGCGCGACGTGCTTTTTCCGGCCGGCTATGTCGAAGTCAAAGCACCTCTGATATTCAACAAGGCGCTGTGGGAGACCTCCGGGCATTGGGCGCACTACCGCCAGAATATGTTCCAGATCGAATCCGAGAATGAGGAAATGGCCGTCAAGGCGATGAATTGCCCCGGGCACATGCTCATCTTCGGCAGCGAAGTCCGCAGCTACCGGGATTTGCCGCTTCGGCTTCACGAGCAAACCCCGCTGCATCGCAACGAGGCCTCGGGTGTGCTTTCCGGTCTGACGCGGGTTCGCCAGTTCTCGCAGGACGACGCGCACTGCTTCGTGACACGGGAGCAGATCGGCGAAGAAGTCGAACATCTGATCCGGCTCGTCCAGCGCGTCTATGGCGACCTGGGCCTGCCGTTCACCGCCAAGCTTTCGACCATGCCCGACGAGCACATGGGCGATGAGGCCACCTGGCAGCAGGCGGAATCGGAGCTGAAGGGCGCCATGGATCGCGCGGGCATTCTATACGCCATCAATGAGAAAGACGGCGCTTTCTACGGACCGAAGATCGATTTCGATGTCACCGATGCGATCGGCCGCAAGTGGCAATGCGCCACGATCCAGCTCGATTATCAGATGCCGGAACGTTTCGGTTTGAAATACATCGGCGCGGACAATACCGAACACACGCCTGTCGTCATCCATCGGGCGATCTTCGGCAGTTTCGAGCGGTTTATTGCAATCCTGATCGAGCACTATGTCGGAGCGTTTCCGGTCTGGCTGGCGCCGGTGCAGGCGATGCTGATACCGATCGCAGACCGCCACGCGGCGTACTGCAAGCAGGTTCAGGAAAAGCTCACCGCCGCCGGGCTGCGGGCCGAGATTGATTCGAGTGTCGAACGCATGAATGCGAAGATCCGCAACGCGCAGATGCAGAAAATTCCTTACATGCTGGTGGTCGGAGACCGCGAGCAGGAGCAGGGCGCAGTCGCGGTGCGGCTGCGCACGGGTGAGGATCTGAAGACGAAGCCCCTCGATGAGTTCCTTGCAATAGCCAAAGAAGCGATAAATACAAAAAAATAGCCACAGAAGGCAAGGAAATCACGCTGGCGTGATTTCCTTGCCTTTTGTGGGCTAATCCCTAGGCCGTGCGGCGCCACCAGTTCTCGAACTGGCGCAGTTGCCCGCGCGCAGTTGTTCCGAACTCGGCGGCGCTCGCCGAAACGGTCTGGAGATTCTCGACCGCTTTTTGCAGCGTGCCGAGGAGATTGCGTGCCGTATCCGTGGCCTTATCCGCCTGGCGGCTCAGCTTCGTCGAGAGGAAAAGAAAGCCGGCCAGTATTCCGGTTTGAATGAGGACGGCCACGGCCGTCAGCGCAATAAAAATCGTCAGAAGATTTTGATCGACCATAAAACCTGCTCTTGCTATCGTTCGGAAAAATCGCCGGTCTCGATGGATTCGTTGTATTTGCGTTTCCCCGACTCCATCGATTCATTCAGGCGTTGGCGGCCGATCTGCGCCACGTTTTTCCCTTTTTCGACAACGCTGTTCCAGGTCTGGCTCGCCGTATCGCCGATGCCGGAATGTGAAATTTTGTCCTGAACCTTGTGCGTCAGGTCGTCCATCTTGTGCGTCAGTGTGTGCCGGATCTCTTCACCGGATTGCGGCGCGAACAATAATCCGAGGATCATGCCGATTCCGCATCCGGCTCCCAGGTAAATGATTTTGTCGCTAACGTTGATGTTCATATCGTTTGCTCTCCTATACTTCACGGCCGCGCGTTATGCGGCTTCCTTTCGCTTTAATTCCCGTATCCGTTCATGCGAACGCTTGATTTCCGTGAACTGATGCTTGGCGACCGGAAGCACATTCGGAGGAAGGTTCTGCTTCATTACGCGTTGATAATTTTCAAGCGCCGCGTCCTCCCCGCGCTCGCATTCCGCGATGATCGCGTCGTCGGTTCCCCGGGTGACAATCGATCGGATGTTCATCCAGCCGCGGTGAAAGGCGGCGGACACGCTTCCGGTCGTTGCAGGCGTTCCGTGCAGGAGCCGCACTTCCGATTCGAGTTCGGATGCAAACTGCGCGCGTTGCACCGAACTGTTGCCGAAGAGTGTTTTGAGCCCCGCATCGTTCACGTGTTCTGCGGCCGTTTGAAATCCGCTCTCTCCGTCACGGCAGGTCTGGATGAGGTCGTTCAGACACTCTATTAACTCCTCACGATTCACAGCCATGATTTACCCCCCGCTCGTTGTTGCCGCAATCGCGCTGCCACTCTTCCGAAATCCATTACCATTAGCGGGTGGCAAGAGTCTGGGAGCAGATGGTCCGCGGCCTTGGCGCCGTTACAGTTATTGCTTTTCTCCTCGTTTCGCTGACCCCCGCGAGTAATATCGCCGGGCATAGGCTGGCTGTCACGTCCGAGCCTCCACAGCAGGCTGATGCGATCGTCGTTCTTGGCTCAGGGCTTATGCCTGGAGGCGTTTTGAATGAAGAGTCGATGCGGCGGGTGATTAAAGGTATCGAGCTCTTTAAAAAGGGGATGGCGCCGCTTCTGGTGGTGTCCGGGACCGGACGTTTTGAGTCTCCGGCTCCAAGTGAAGCAGCGGTCAGGGCAAAACTCGCCGAAGAGATGGGAATTCCGCCCGCCGCAATCCTGAAAGAAGAAACGGCAAACACAACCCACGAGGAATCTATTCACATTTCCAGCACCCTCCGGGGCCGGAATGCCGCCCGGATTTTACTTGTCACGGAATCCCTTCACATGCGGCGAGCAAGCCAGGTGTTCGAGCGCGCCGGCCTGCAGGTGCAGCCCGCGGCCTCAGCCGACTACCCCGCGATCGTGAGATCGCCCGGCGACAGGCTGTGGCTGGCGATGCGGATTGCACAGGAAAGTATTGCCCTGATTTACTACCGCCTCGCCGGATATATCTGAGGGGCCAATGGGTCTACTTCAACTGATTTTTGTCCTGGGTCTGGTGGTTATTACTACCGTGGCGGCCTGCGCGGCGGCGAAGATGATCCGCCGCGGCCCCGCTGGATCGATAGTTCAGGCCATTGGCGCCTTGCTGGATTGGGCGGGGATGTTCGTCCTGTTCTGCGCGGCAAATCTGACGCTGGGCGTTGCGGCCATCCTGCTGGTCCGGAGTCTGACCACTCGTTTCATAACCCTTTACGGGCTCGAAAGCCTTCTGCTGATTGTGCTATCCGGGGCACAGGCCTTTGTTTTTCAGATGTGGTGGAAACGGGACTGAGGCCCGCCAACGTATTTAGCCCCACTTACGGACGCTGGCACGATTCCTGCAGGTCTTATTTACAAGCCATTCGACATTCTTAAAGGGAGAAATAGCATGAATCGAACGCAGAAGATTTGTCTGTCATTGGTCTGCGCTCTAGCGCTTCTTGTCCTGCCGTTGTCGTTTTCCGCATGGGCACAGTCGACCTCTCAGTCGCCCGCGACCCAGCAGGATCAAAACAACAATAATGCCGTGAATCCGAATCCGGAGACGGACAACCAGAATCAGGGCCTGAACCAGAACAACCCGGACAATTCAAATCTGAACAACAAGGCGGATCAGGATAAGAGCAGCACCCAATCCGATCAAAACGTGACGCGTGAAAAGCCGTCGCCTTCGACGGAAGCGAGTCCGAGCACGACGCCGAGCCAGAACCTAAACAACAACCAGACCTCGGCTCCGAACAACAATAGCAAGGACAACTCCCAGAGCACGACGACCCAGAAGGACACCAGCTCTACGAGCACGTCTTCTTCGACCACGTCGGATCAAAATGCGGCCAATAATGAAAATCTTCCCCGGACCGCAGGTGAGCTGCCTCTGATCGCGCTCATCGGACTTCTTTCCCTCGGCGCAGCCGCGGGAACCAAGGTCCTGAGCAGGGCTAAATCGCGGTAAGAAAACACCTTAGCCGCAAAAGGCACATGGGGAAATGGCGCCCGCCGCCGTTTCCCCTCTTTTTTCGGCCAAAGAGTTGTTGACACTCCGTCCGTTAGTCTGTTACAAAATTGTCGCTGCTGCACAGAGCTGTGCGGCGAAAATTCTGAAGACGACGACGTCCCAGTTGTGTACCGAAGTTTGGTGCAGACTGGGATTTTTTTTTGCACTTAGAGAAGAAAGGCGGGTTACTACCGTGAAGAGTTCCAAAGTCCTTTTGGGATTGTTCGTTGCGCTTTTGTTTGTCGTGGCTGCACAGACGGCGATGGCGCAATCGACGATCTTTAATATTCCGTCGGGCGACACCGTGGACAAGGGGAAAGCCTACATCGAGTTCGACTTCCTGGATCAGGTTCCGGGTGTCGACGCCACGACAACCACCCCCTCTTACCATACCCTGCTGTTCAATCCTCGTCTTGTCGTTGGCGGTCCTCACGATACCGAGTTCGGCGTCAACTTCCCTACCTACCGGACCACAAATGGCGCTGTCAATGGAGCCTGTTCCGCGGCCAGCCCGTCGACCACCTGCGGATACATCGAGCCTAATTTAAAATGGAAGTTCTATAAGAACGACGATCAAGGCCTGTCGTTTGTCGGCGGCGCGCTGTTGCACACGCCGCTGAACGGCCGGTATCAAAACCCGACGACAGGCGTTCAGACGAACGAAACCTGGGGCCTCTTCTACGGTAACTTCACGAAGAAGATCAAGACCGGAGACTACGGACCGCGCTTTTCGGCCGGACCTTACGTCGTTGCGGATTCCGGCCTGAATGATTTCACGAGTTTCGGTTCCCATCGCGCCGGCGTGATCCTTGGCTATGAGCAGCCGCTTTCAAAGAAGGTCAACTTTGTGGCCGACTGGTACAGCGGAAAGAACTATTACGGATACTTTACGCCCGGTATCTCGATCACTCTGCCCGGCAACGGCCTCTTCAACGCCGGCTACAGCATCGGCAACGACAGCTGGGCCAACTCGGATGCGACGAAGAACCGCTACGTGTTCCTGTATTACGGAATTACGTTCTAGCGTGTGAGGGGGAAATCAGGGGTGCGACCCCTGATTTCCCCCTCACACCCGCTGCGAGTACAATCTACGCATGCGGTTCGTCTTACTGGTTCTTGCCGTACTGCAGGCTGCGCCGCCAACAGGGCCGCCGACCGCCCGGGGCGACCGGTTTCAGATCGCGGTGCCTCAGGGCTGGAAGGTCCTGACTGCCGGTACGGACGTGGTGCTGGAGCATTCGTCCGGCGCTTCTCTTCTGATTGTCCGGGTTGAGGCGGCAAGGAATCTCGCCGAATATGCCCAGCAGCAGGCCGAACGCATCATGTCTCCGCTCGGCTTCGCCAGCCTGAGCGATCCCAAGTCTTATAAGGACACTCACGAAGAATGGATCGAGTACGAGATCCACGGTAACCGCCAGACCGATCACCGCCGGATCCTCTATCGTGCCCTCCGCCGCGGCACTGCCTACTATGGGATTGTGTATGAAGCCGGCGAGGGAGATTTCGAAGCACTTTTAACCGACGCGGAAGGCATCGCCTCCTCGGTCCAGGCGCTCGCTGTGGCGCCGGCGCGGCGGGCGGCCGCGCCGGTGAAGAGGTAGACTCCCACTAACTCCCGAAAAACGGATGCGTCAGAGTCGCCGGCTGCTGCTGGGTGCCGGTGGGCCGCTTGAGTTCCACCTCTTCCAATAACACGGACGGCGCAACGATGCTGGTCGGCGTCGGCAGTTCGTTACTTCCGGTGAGGCGGTTGACCACGAACTCGTCGTTGCCGACGGCTTCGATCTCGCGCAGCGAGCGGATCGGAATGCTCTGGGCCGAAACTCCGCGGATCAGCTCCTCGTGGCCGTCCGAAACATAAACCTTATAGGTCAGGACGGGTGCGCCGATGGCGCTGCGGCCATCCGGGTTCAGGGCTTTGATCAAAATGCCGTAGGTCAGATTTTCTTCCTGGCACATCTTGATGAGCTGCTGCTTCAGGTCGTCGTAGCTTTTGCCTTCGGTGGATTTAATGAATAGATTCCCGATCTGCGCGGTCTCTCTGCCGGGAATGCCGGAACGGCCGTGGCCATTCGACTGCGGCATGTCTTTTCCCGGCCGCCGCGACATCAGGAAACTTTTCAGGACGCCCTGCTCGATCAGGGACACCCGGTGGGCCGGCACGCCTTGATCGTCGATCTGGTAATAACCCAGCAGTTCCTGGTTGCCGGCGCGCTGTGCGGTCGGGTCGTCGTAGACGGAGATGGAGCGCGGAAGCACCGGGCGGTTGAGCCGGTTGACGAGCTCGCTGCGGGTGGTCTGACCCTGCTGGTCACCCAGCGGCAAGCGCTGTCCGGAAAGATTCGGTCCCAGGACGCGCGCGAACATTTCGGCCGACGCCTGGCCGGTGAAAAGAACCGGGCCGGAGTAGTCGGCATCAAGGACGGGCGCCGAACGCAGCGCCGTCAGATCCGCCGCCATCTGCCGGATCGCCTTTGCGATATCCACTGCCGGAGGCAGCTGATCCAGCGTCGCGGCGTTGAATGGAATCCAATGCCGCAACCGCATCCCGTCGGAGGCTTGAGTCGCCGCTTCGACTTCAACCGTGACCAGAAGCGCCGGCTGCATCGTGCGGGTGCCTTCGCTGTTCGCCAGGTACCGGTGTGTCAGCTGCGCCTCCATGACTACGCTCGACTCCTGGACCTGGGGAAACTCTCTGAAAATAGCCGACCATTCGCGAAGCTGTTTCTCCCAGTGGGCTTTGTCGACGTGCAGGTCCTGCCGCGCTCCGACGGCCGTGACCGGCTTTTCCTTCGAAAAATCCGGGACTTCCTCGCCACGGACCTTGTTCTGCACGTATGCGCGTTTTCGCGCCAGCTGCTCGATGGATTGCTTGTAGGCGGAATCCGTCGCCAGCCATAGCGCATGCCGGATGGAGTTGTAATCATTTTCGATCGGAGCCTGCTCGGTTATTCCGGTGGGCGGCGCGCCCTGAAACCCGCCGCCGGCGAACTCGGAATTATCGAAGTCGTAACCGCCGACGCGCACCTGCGCCTGCAGAATGCGGGCTTTGCCCATGTCCGATGCGGTCAGCGCGCCGAAGGTCGCCGAAGCGCGGTAACGTTCCTGATCAATGACCGTGTATTGGATGAAATAGGGTTTTTCGAGGTCTTTGAACTGAAGATCCGTGACCGATCTCTGAAGTTCATCGCCCATCGCCCGTAAGACCGGATCAGCGGCAGGCGTTCCCTGTCCGACAAGCACAGGCACGGAGCAAAGCAGGCACAGGAAGCAAAGGAATGCGGATGATCGTCGCGTCTTCATCGTCCGCCCCCGTTCGAGGCCAGCGGCGGCGGAAGGATCGGGGGACGTTCGGACGACTTGCTTTTCTTCTGAACTTCAATCTGCGTGGTCAGGATCGCGGGGGAAACGGCGGCGACCGGCACGTAACCCGACTCCGCTCCGCAAAATCCGTTGAAGACTTCCGGCGTGTCGCCCGCCGCAACAATCTTGCTGAACGACGTCAGCGGTGTGCCGATCAAGTCCACGCCACGCACCAGCTCATCCGGCCGGCCGTCGACGTAGATCCGGTAAACCATGATCGGCGTGACCTGGAACGATTGCGTACTCGCGCGGCTGGTCATGGTAAAGCCGCCCGAGATGTCTTTAAAGAGGAGGCCGAACGTTTTGCCCTGTTTCTTGGCTTCGTCGATCAGCATGGCCCGCATCTTTGCGTCGGAGACCGTATTGCTCGCCTGCACGATCAGATTACCCTGGCGTCCGACGGTCCTGTAGCCCGGCGCTTTGCGGCCGTGTCCGTTCGAGGTCTCGAAACCGGTCACCGGCGAGCGCGACATGAGGAAATTCTTGAGGACGCCTTTGTCGACGACCGTTACTTTTTGAGCGGGCACGCCGTCATCATCGTATTTGTAGTAGCCGTTGAGGTCGACGCCGGCGATACGCTCGGTGGTTGGGTCGTCAACCACGGAGAGGAAATCGGGAAGGACCTCCTGATTGACTTTCTTCGTGAAAGTCTGCCCTTCATTGTCGCTTTTCTGGCGATGCCCCTCGACCCGGTGGCCGAAAATTTCATGGAAGAACACGCCGCTGGCGCGGCCGGACAGGATTGCCGGGCCTGTGTACGGATCGATCACCGGTGCGGCGCGAAGCGCCTTGAGATCCGCGACCATGGTTTCGATGGTCCGCTGAATCTTATCGTCGCCCGGGAGACCGCTCAGCGAGTGCGCGTCGAACGCCTCGAAGCGATAGAGTTCCATCCCGTCGTCCGCTTTGGTGCGGGCGTAAATCGAGATCCGCGCGCTGTCGCGGCCTTGCTCGATGGAAGTGCCTTCACTGTTGACGAGATAGTCGTTGTCGGCGTTCGCGGTCAGCGTGACCGTACCTTCGTAGACTTCCGGATACTTCGTGAAGATCGCCGAGAGCGCCTTGACTCGCTTTTCCCACGACGGAATCGTCACGTCGATCCTGGAGATGGCGGCGGTGGCGGTCTGCTTCTGCTCTCGCGACATGTCCGCGGAGGTGTCTTCTTCGTCTACTTTTATGGTTCGATTGGCTTTAACCTGGATGAATCGTTCGACCGCGGCCTTGTACTTGCGGTCGGTTTCCAGGTAGATGACGCTGCGAAGCGCGTCCACGTCGTTGTCGATCGGCATCACTACGGGATAGGAGTACGCCGGACCCGTGTTCGAGCCCCGTTGGCCGCGAATCTGGTGGGTGCTGTCGAGACTGTAGTCGCCGACCCGGACATCGACGTCGAGCAGGCGCGAGTGGTCCGTGTCGCTGTTCTGCAGCGCACCGAGCGATGCCTCAATATCCACGCTCTGGTTTTCCCTCACCGAATAACTGATAAAGTACGGGGCAGGATTCCCCTTTTGTTTCAATGACTCAAACGCAC
>DASXLG010000286.1 GCA_036496425.1 Terriglobia bacterium
AAATTGGCGTGAGATTCTCGACCAAATACCGGACACCGATATTCTGATCCGGATTTTGGAAAGCGAACTCGAACCGGATGACACCGCATCGCTGAACGCGTTCATGGCGACGCTTTCCCCAGAGGAGGAGCGGCTCATCTCTTCATGGCTGCTCCAAAAGATGCCGGCAACCACAGAAACAATGGTCGAGAAGTGGTGGCAGGGAATTTGCCAAGGTGTCGTGCGTCGCCGCCTGGAGACAGCAAAAAACCGAATCAAACTGCCGGAGCTGAGTGCTGGTGACGTCCTAAATTTGCAAAAACAAATTCTTGACCTGCAGGAACAGCTCCACGAATTTCCTCGGCCCGTCGGCGGAGGAGACGCATAGGTATCTTCAACTGCCGCGTGGCAGGCCGAAGGTCCTAGACCAAATTCTTAACCAAACAAACTTGGCCAGGCATTCGAAACGAAGGGGGAGCAGCCGACAGTCGTCGGCTCGTCGGCTTAAAAGCAGCCGTGGCCGCAGTGTACCGAAAAAACGTTTGAATTCCCAACGAAATCACAGCAAGCCGCCGCGGCTCAATTCTCGGAAGCGGACGCGTAGCAAGTCTTCGTCACAAGGAGGCAACCACAATGGACCTCTTTCGATGCCGGCGCTTGGAGTAACGGGGTTGTATTCTTCGGTTGAAGTTCAAGCACGCATTCGAGAGCTGATCAAACTGGCGAAAGAACAGGGTCATCTCACGTTCGACGATCTGAACGAGGCGTTACCGGAAGGAGTCACCGATGCCGATGAACTCGATCTGATTCTCACGCGTCTGCGCCGTCTGGAGATCGACATCATTGAGGCCTCCGAAGTTGATCGGTACAGGGACGGCAAAAAAGACGTCGACGAGGAGGAAGAGGAAGAAGAGGCCAGAGCGACACCGAAGGTTGATATTCTGGATGATCCGGTGCGCATGTATTTGAAGCAGATGGGACAGGTTCCGCTGCTAACCCGGGACCAGGAAGTTCAGATCTCGAAGCGAATTGAGGAGGCGGAAGCGATGGTGCAAAAACATCTCAGTCGCTTCGGGTTTGTTGCCCGCGGCCATCTGGAACTCGCCCAAAAACTAGTCGAAGGCCGGGAACGATTCGATCGCGTGATCCTCGATAAGAAAATCGAAAGCCGCGAGAGATACATGAAGAACCTGCCACGATTGTGTAAGGACGTGGAGCGATTGAGCGTATCCATCAACCGCTATTTTTCCGAGCTTGTCCGCGATTGTTCAAAAAGGGCGTCGCAAAAGCGCAGGGCGTTGCAAAGAACAATGGCGAGCCTGCAAAAGATTTACCCTCGTTTTTATCTGAAGCAGCGAGTAACCGAGGAATTTGTGCACCTTGCCGATGAGGCGCATCACACGTCGCTATATCTCCAGACTGAGCTCGCCAAAAATCCTCGCGGCAAAAAACGGCGGTTGCAGCTTCAGAACAAGGTCCGCGATTTGGAAATCAGCCTCTGGTTTTCGCTTTCCGATTATTCCGAGGAATATCGGACGCTGAAAGGCTGGCTGCGCCAGGCATTCAAGGCTAAAACCGAAATGGTCGAGGCCAATCTTCGTCTCGTTATTTCCATCGCGAAGAAATATACCAATCGCGGTTTGTCCTTTCTCGACCTGATCCAGGAAGGAAACATGGGACTGATGAAGGCGGTCGAGAAGTTTGAGTATCGTCGCGGATACAAGTTTTCGACCTATGCGACCTGGTGGATTCGTCAGGCGATTACCCGGTCGATTGCCGACCAGGCGCGCACGATTCGGATTCCCGTGCACATGATTGAGACGATCAACAAACTCTTGCGCGTGCAAAAACAGCTGGTCCAGGAATACGGACGGGAGCCTACGCCTGAGGAAGTAGCTGAGGAAGTTTTGCTGCCTGTGGACCGGGTTCGCGCCGTTCTAAAGATGGCACAGCAACCGATCTCGCTGCAGTCACCGGTAGGCGAGAGCGAAGAAACTAATTTTGGCGATTTCATCGAAGACAGGGGCGCCGAAAACCCGAGCGACATGACTGCGATAGTTTTGCTCAAGGAAAAGATTAAAGATGTCCT
>DASXLG010000287.1 GCA_036496425.1 Terriglobia bacterium
CCGAACGCGAAGTCGAAGTCCGCTTCCACCGCCGCGCACACCTTCCCATCATCTTGTCTTCCGGCCTCATCGACCAGCCGGTTGCCGTTCCATGGTGGAATGGACTGCAGTTGCGTCTAACCACCTACAACGGACCTTCCCAGCCCTGATTCTTAGGCGAATGGTGTGCCGTGGAAATTCAGGCTAGTGCCCGGTTTCTTGCAAGAGGTAAGAAAGCGCCTTGCACCGGTAAGTGATAGATTTTTCCAACCACCGTCACTCTCTGATTCGGAACACATTCAACGCGGCGATCGGATCGAGCGAAAAGACGGACTTATCACTGCCCCACCATATCTAGCCGACCCTGATTTACGAACCGTCGCCATTGAACTAGCCGAACTCGCGATTGAAAACGGAATCGATGTAAATATCGTATGTGAAACTGAGGGACGTACATTTCTGCACATGTGCGTGTTGTTGCACGACCCGGCGATAGCCGGGGAAACTGTGGGCTGGCTCCTTGCACACGGCGCCGACCCGAACAAGGTACGAGATGATGGGGAAAGCCCTCTCACCTTAGCTATGAAGATGGGAAGGACAGAGATTGTTGATTTAATGCGGGGAAATTCACGCTGAGATTCAAATAGGACACTGCAATAGGAGCCTCTCACCTGATCGCCACGGATCGAGAACAGGTAGATATGCGGGTCGCCGGAGTCGGTGCGCCAGCCCCCGCGATAATCGTCGGCGCTCTGCGCCGGCATGGACGTGACGAGAAGCATCGATAGGGCCAGGAACATTTTCACCGGAAAACTCCCTGAGATTTCCGGCGAGTATACAACACCAATCGAGGCTCAATTCTCTGTCGGCTTTTCGACCTGATCGATCACGACGACTTCGACCGGCAGGGATTTCTCCAGTTGCAGCCGGAGCCCGAGTTGCTCTTCGAGCGCGGCCGACCAGAGTCCGGCCATATGCTGAGGAAATCCTCCCCCACCTCCGCGTCCATCCGCCGCCGGAGGACCAGCCGCGCCCGGGGGCAGCTGCCCGGGAGGCAGCGGCCTGGGAGCAACGATTTCGTACTCATAGATACCGCTCAAGCCGGTTTTGTCGACGACGGGCGCGCGAACGGCGACGAGACTGCGCGCCAGTTTATCCAGCGTCGATTTGCCTCTGAGCACGATCCGACCTTTGTCGTCGAAAATCTGCGCCGGCACTTCCTCGGGCCCCGATGCCGCCTTCAGCTTTGGACCATTCTTGCCTACTACCAGAGAAAAACCGGGAGCTTCTCCCATTTGACGATGCACTTTGAGCTTGAATCGATCCGCCAGCATCGTCTGGAACATTTGCTTCAACTGATCGAGAGTCGCGGTCGCGGGATTATCTGCTTCCGCTTCGATCTGAAACACCCTTGCATCCATGAACGTGATGACATTATCCCCCGACCGCACTCGATTTCGCGGCTGAATCCAATCCGGGCCGCCAGTAACGCTACGGGGATTGCCATACGCAAACGAAACCAGTGCCGACACGTTTGCACCGCGCGCAACGCATCTTCCCTGCGGAACGTTGAGGTCGGTGTCGAAGCCGACCAGCAACGCGGTTATCATCCGATGAACCGCATCCGCCCCGCGGCAGCCGATTCCGATCGGTCCGGGATAGGGCGTGCCAGGCTCAACCAGCTTGATCGATACCACCGCAAACTCCGCGCGCGGCGTCGGAAGAGGCGGAGCGACTTGCGGTTCGGCGGCGCGCTCCAGCAGCGCGACATGTGCCAGGACGTTGCGGCTCCATGAGATTTCGTCAATCACAGGCAGAGAAGGCATCGCAGAGTTCGTCGCCACCTGTTCGCCCGGCAGCAATTTCTTCGACAGCGTCCCCTGCTGCACCTGAACTTCGCCCTGAATGACCGCGACGCGCGAGCCTTCCTCTTCGGCGTTCACCAGAAAGACGGTGCCGACCACGGACACCGTCAGGTCCTTCGTCCGGACATAAAGATGGCCCGCACGCTGTTTGGCCGCATTCACAATCACGCCGCCTTTATTCAACTGAATCCGGACGCCGTCATCCGAAGGTTCCAACGCCAGTTCCGTTTGCGCGCGCATTTCCACGCGCGAGCCGTCCGTCAGGACCAGTACGGCGCCGGCCTGCGAGCGCAGATTCTCTCCGGCCTTGATCGCGTCTTTGATTCGAAGGGAACGCACCATATTGCCGGAAGTTAAAGAAAGCCCGTCGTCTGCCGCTTCCACGGTCGCTTCCACCCTGCTCGCGTTAGACGGCATATGCAGGAATACGGCGGACAGCGCGAGAACCACACTCAAAACCGCGGCGATGGCAATCAGAAGCCTGCGGCTGCCGGTGTCTTGATATGGCGTCGCATCCCGCGACTCGAATGCCGGCATCTCCGGAACAAAAGACGCATCCGATTTGAACTGTTCGAGGACCTGGGCGCGGAATGATTCCATTGCTTCCTCCGGGGGATTGCCAAAATCTTTCAGAAAGCGATCCAGCAATTCTTTAGCTTTGGGTTTTCGGCTGGTCATTGCTTGTTCTCCAGGGACAGGCGGACGAGTTTCTTCAGCCGCGCCCGCGATCGAAACAGGCTGATGGCCACCGCACCGCGCGTCGTGCCTACTGTCTTTGCGATATCGGAAAGGTTGAAGTTATGGACATATCGCAGGATGAGAATCTGAGCCGAGCGCGGGTGCAACTCCGCTATCGCTGCGTATAACTGACGATGGAGATCTTCAATGACGGCATCTTCGGAAACAGCCGCCGCGGCGCGAAGCCTTTCGACATCATTCGTGACCACCGGCTGACGGCGGCGCGCTCGTAAGACACTCAGCGCCGCATTGAATGCCGCGCGATACAGATACGCCCTTGGATTCTTCTTCAGGTCGGGCGGAAATGCGCGCCGGAGCAGCCGCAGGAAAATCGTCTGAACGACATCCTCGGCGTCCTCGACGCTGCCGGTGACGCTGTACGCCGTCCGATAGACCAGGGCATAGTGCGCGCGAAATAATGTGTCGAATTCCGGATCCAGCCGCTTTTGAATGATCTTGAGCTCCGTTGCCGCCGACATCTTCTCCACGGTAAGTAAAACTCCGGACCCGCAAGGTCGTTAGCATGTTTCGCAAAAACAATGGAGTCGGAATGTAAGAAGTTTAAGGCAGGTGGCGCGGCTGGAATGGAGCTCAAAGGCCGTCGTCGTATGGGTATTATATAAACAATACGTGGGTTGGAACGGGTGCAGGCTGGAGGCAGGCCAGCAGGCGGTGAAACAAATGTTCGCCTGCCTCGCGGCGCGCGGATAGACGCCCGGCCTGGTAGGCTCGCGAAGCAAGGCCGCGCTGAACGGACTGGCAGATGGCCGTGTCTTCACCCTGGATCGCCTCGCTCGCGGCGATCCGTATCCGGTTGCGCTCCGCCGCACCCTCCGAAACATCCGCGAAATAGAAATCGAAAACGACTTCGGTTTCGTCCGGCCCGATCGGAATAACAAGGTTCGTGTCCATCGCCTCCGGGTGCTGGTTGATCATGAAATTCGGATATATCCAGTAATATAAGGCCTCGCCCCCTCCTTCAAGAGGACTCCACTGCAAACACCATCGATTTCCCAGTTCGATGCGGTACTCCGCATAGTCCAGAACGCGATCGAGTCCCTTGTGAAGAAGCGGCACATGGTAACCACCGTCCAGGTAATTGTCGACGAACACCTTCCAATTGCAATTCAGCCGATAGCGCTGCCGTTCAAGCCAGTGGAGATGCTCCAACTTCAGACCGGCCGGCGGATCGCCGACCCGCGGCATGCCCGTTGCGAGATTCGCCCACACCCAGTTATTGCACGCCATGGCTTCCATCGGCACGAGTCCCATGCAATCGCGGTCGAAATCGGCAACAACTCCCATATCGGGCGCCGACTTCAGCTGTCCGTCCAACCCATACGTCCAGCCGTGATAAGGGCAACGAAGCTGGGACGCCCGGCCGGCCGGCCGGCCCGGGTCGTAGCTTTTAATAATGTCGTCGAGGGACATCCGTACCTGATTTTTCCCTGTCCAGGCTCGATACGACAATCGAAATTTCGCGGTTCAGTGCAAAAAACAATTGCAGTCCGCCTATGGTTGTAGTTAACTAGTGTCTAACATAGGTGTATAAATGGCGCGACCGAAATTGACCAGGCTTGAACTGCAGATCATGGAGGCTCTCTGGACTCGCGGCGCTTGTTCCGTACGGGAAATTCAAGACGCGTTTCCCGAGCAGAAGCGTCCTGCCTATACGACCGTCCAGACCATCGTCTATCGCCTCGAAGAGAAAAAAGCCGTCCGCATCGTCAAGAAAATCGGAAATGCCAATATTTTCGAGGCGGTGATTTCCCGCAGCGTCGCTGAAAACAGATTGATCGAGGACCTGCTGGGGTTGTTTGGCGGCCGGGTGAAGCCCGTCATAGCGCGGCTGATCGAGTCCGGCAAACTCACGATGGACGATGTCAAAGAGGCCGAACAAACGCTCCGCAAGCTTGCGAAAGAGGGTGAGCTGAGCGAACGCAAGCCCGATAGGGCGCAGCCATCAAAAGGAAAGGACAAACCCCAATGATCCCCTCCTATCTATCGCCGCTGGCAAACCACTTGTGGCAATCGAGCCTCTTCGCCGGAGTCGCGGGACTGCTGACGCTCGCCTTGCGAAAGAACCGCGCGTCCGTGCGGTACTGGCTCTGGCTGGCCGCGTCGGTGAAGTTTCTCATTCCTTTTTCGTTGTTGGTGAGTATCGGCGGTCAATTTGACTGGCGTACCGCTCCAAGCGTTACACGAACTCCGTTACCGGTCGCGATGGACCAAATCGTTCAGCCCTTTGCCGTCACGGTTTCAGGGCCGCTGTTGGCGGCTGTACCCGAAACACGCAGCGCCATTCCAATCGTTTTCCTTGGTGTGTGGCTTTGTGGTTTTGCAGTCAGCGTTTTTTGTTGGGTACGCGCATGGCGACATATTCGAGCAGCGGTGCGGACCGCGTCGCCTTTGCATGTGGCGGTGCGCCGTGACAGCGCCTCCATTCCAGTAATGTGCTCTCGGGCACTGCTTGAGCCCTGCGTATTTGGTTTGGTTCGGCCCATCTTGCTGCTGCCCCATGGCATTGAAGACCGGCTGACGCCACAACAACTGGAGACTATTCTCGCGCACGAATTCTGTCACATTCGGCGCCGTGACAATCTAACGGCCGCAATTCACATGGTGGCGGAGACAGTCTTCTGGTTTTACCCACTGGTGCCGTGGATCGGAAAACGCCTCATTGAGGAACGGGAACACGCCTGCGACGAAGAAGTACTGAGAATCACCCAAGATCCGGAATCGTATGCGCAAGGAATTCTGAACGTCTGCAAGCTCTATCTGGAGTCGTCCGGCACATGCGCGGCAGGCGTCACCGGCTCAGATCTTAAAAGGCGCGTCGAAGCAATCATGCACGATCGGATTGCCGTAAAGTTGAATGGCGGCAAAAAGGCGCTGCTTGTTGGCGCAGGCATAGCGTCTGTATTCCTGCCGCTGGGAATCGGATTGCTGAAGGCTTCATCGAGCGCCGCCCAGTCTCAAAGTGCGCCGCATCTGCAATTCGAAGTGGCCTCGGTCAAACGTAACACCTCCGTAAGCCAGTCGATGAGATTTCCGGTTCCTGCAAACGGTCTGTTCGCAGTCGAGAATATCCCGCTGAAGGTATTGATTTCATACGCGTTTGGCGTGCAAGGGGCTGACGTAGCTGGAGCTCCGGCGTGGGTCGGTTCGGAGAAGTACGACGTAACAGCAAAAGCTGCGCAGCCCGATGTCAGGCGCAACGACTATTCGCTCATGGTACAGGCCCTATTGGTCGACCGGTTCCGGCTCTCTGCGCACTCGGAAGAGCGGGATCGCAGTGGGTACACGTTGATTGTCGACAAGACCGGACCGAAGCTTGTCGCGGCGAGCGCGCCCTGTGCTGAACCTGGCGATCGGCGCGATCCAGGCGCAGTTACCTGCGGGACGTTCTTTACCGGGCCTGCTTCATTAGACGCCCGCAAGATGTCCACACCGCAGTTTGCAGCTACTCTGTCCATGGTCCTGAATGCTCCTGTAATTGATAAGACTGGGACGACTGGCGTTTATGACATCCATCTCGAATTCAACCCCGAAGGCACGGATCTTAGTGGTCGAGGCGCACACGGTCTTGACACCACACCAGCTGCGGACAACCCGGATACAGGCAAGCCCTCTATATTCGCCGCACTCCAACAACAGCTTGGGTTGCGCCTGGAACCGGCGAAGGTACCGACTAATATTCTGATCATCGATCACATTGAAAGGCCATCTGAGAACTGAAGGTATAGACAGCTTCCCGGGAGTTCAACCTCGCTTTTTGAGTTAACGTGCCGGACGATATCCTCGTCTATACGGCCATGAAAATCCTTTCTTTTTTCGCGATGGGTTCCTTCAGACGGCGATGCCACGAGCAGAGGGGGTACAGGAAGCTGGCCCTGGCGTTTGCGGGAGTCGCCGTCATCGCATTGCCGCTCGGATTTCGCGTGTGGAAAGCGCCGGCGGTACAGGCCCAATCTCTAAGCGCGCCGCACCTGCAATTCGAGGCCGCGTCCATCAAGCCCAGTAGCGCGGGTCTGAGTGGAATCACATTTGCCGTACAACCAGGCGGGCGTCTGGATGTGGAGAATAACCCAATATCGAACGTGATCAAGAATGCTTATGGTTCAATCCGGCCATTTGTTCTGCAGGGCGGACCCGATTGGGTCGATTCCGATCGATACGACATCGAGGCGAAGGCCGAAGGCAACCCGGCAGAGCCGGAGATGATGGTCATGCTTCAGGCGCTCCTCGCCGATCGCTTTAAATTGAAAGTCCATCGCGAGACCCGAGAGCTTCCGGTCTATGCATTGACGGTAGCGAAAGGCGGCCCGAAACTGACGAAACACATAGAAGGCAGTTGCGTGATCGTCGATCCCAACAGCCCGCCGCCTCCGGGCGCGCCGGGTGAAAAGCCTCGCGATCATTGCGGCAATAATCTCATTGCGCGCGGGCGGTGGGACGCCTCAAAGGTGGATATGCCAAGCGTTGCAGGCGCTCTTTCGGTGCTCGTCCGCCGCAAGGTTATCGATAAGACCGGCTTGACTGGATTTTTCGACATTCACATCGACATTCCGTCCGACCCGTTAGCCGGCAACGATCCCGGTGCGCCTTCGATCTTCACCGTTCTGCAAGACGAACTGGGCCTGAAGCTCGATTCCGATAAAGGGCCGGTAGCAGTTCTGGTGATCGACCACATTGAAAGGCCATCTCAGAACTGAAGGCGTGTCACCATCCACTCCCGAATTTCCGGGAGTTCACGTTGATCATCGATGTCGTGGCCCTTCGTGTATTCGCGGTAGTCGATCTTGAAACCAGCGTCGATAAGCGTCTGAATTTGGGCGCGTGTCTTTCGAACGTTGACCATTTCGTCCTGCGCTCCGTGGGTGACAAGCCAGTTTCCGGCATTTACGGCGGGATTCATGTCGCGTAGAAGTGCGGCCGGATCGAGGATAAAGCCGCTGATTCCGATGTAGCCCGCCAGACGGTAGGAAATACCGGGCTCCAAACTCAAGCACCATAAGACAGCCTTGCGAAAAACCGAGCAAGAACGTTTGTTCGGGCGCGTAACCAGCTCGCGCTGTTGCTGTGAAAACATTTGTGAGCAGGTTTCGTGATCGAACAACGTCGCTCAACGGATCTGCATTCCAGTTAAACCAGCGAAACCCGTCGTAGTAAGGATCCGGTCCGTCCATTATGTAAACGCTATAAGAAAGGACGCCACCCGCGGCAAGCGCAACTTTCACATGTTCGGCTAAAAGTGAAGGAATGCGAGGTAGGTCCCTCTGGGGGCTTTGCCCCCAGACCCCCAAGGTTTGACGCGTTCGTGCCGGTCCGGAAGTTATGGAAGGGGAAAACGGAGTCCATTAGCAGACTCCGCTTCCGTCCCGGCCCCTGGGTCGGCGCTCGGGTTGCTCCTCAGCAGAGCCTTATCCTCCGCCCAGGCCGAAAAGATTGTAGCGAAGGAACGAACACGAAAACGAAGGAGAAGGGGTCAGACGCCCCACTTCTGGGCGATTGTCCGAACAACAATGCGGACAAGCGTTCAACGGATCAGCGTTGAACCCAGAAGGGAGCGTCCAATGAAGTGCGACAAGTATATGGGTATGGATGTCCATCAGGCAATGACGGTAATCACGGTTCTGGATGCCGATGGCAAGGTGATTTTGGAAACGATGGTCGCGACCGAAGCGGCGCCGATCATCCGGCTGGTGCAAAGCCTGAGCGGGCCACTGCATGTGACCTTCGAAGAGACGACACAAGCGTCATGGCTCCACGATGTGATCCGGCATTTCGTGACCGAAGTCGTGGTGTGCGATCCGCGGCGGAATAAGCTACTGGCGGAAGGATCGAAGACCGACAAGGCGGATGCCCGGAAACTGGCCGATCTTCTGCGGACCGGGATGTTGCGTTCGGTGCATCACGGAAATGAGGCGACGCGGCAATTGAAGGAGTTGGTCCGAGCCTATGAAACGCTGTCGGGGGACACCCGGCGGACGATGACTCGGATCAAG